>NZ_JBJTMK010000125.1:0-33262 GCF_046070465.1 Candidatus Planktophila sp.
CTTAATAGTTTCCAGCGCAAGATAGTTCACGTATCCCTCTTCGCTTTTCTATCAAATCTAGTGATTCTGTCGTGGACCAATTCATTTGTTGGATCGATTCCATTTAACTTTCTCTCCGCGACGATGTTCTTTAGTGGATCCACATCTATCGCATTTTCAGGCCAGATGATCAAATCCTCACTACCGTCTCGATCACGTAAAGACGTTTTAATATGGAGGTCCAGCACAGCCTGTGCTCGGGCATTGAAATTCAAACCCCTTTCAGGTACTCCCCCTTGTATCGCTAAAACATTGAGCGAATCGACGGAGTGTGAGCTAGTAGGCGCTAATTGCGAGGCCACGAACAAAGTAAAGAGCAAGAGCGCAATTCTTCTATTGGGATGAAGGAGAAGATATGAGACCAGAAGAGTGATTCCCGAAAGCGCGGTAATACCAACCACACTCACGAGCGGAGAGTATGGAGAGTCGATTTGTGAAAATGCGATTCGAGTCCAGGCGAAACCTCCGAAAGGGATTCGTGACTTGAGAGATTCGCTCAGCAAAACCAAGAAGATGAAGAGTGGAGCGCTTCTGGATTTTCTAGCGAAGAACCCTAAGGGAAGAATATAGATAATTTGAAGCAGAGAGAGAAGAATCCATGGAATCGATCCAACAAATGAATTGGTCCACGAGAGAATCACCAGATTTGATAGAAAAGCGAAGAGGGATACGTGAACTATCTTGCGCTGGAAACTATTAAGAACCCAGAAAAGAAGTGCGTACGCAATCGGTGCAAAGAACCAGATTGCAACAGGTTCAAAACTTAAGGCGTAAAGAAGCGCTGCAAGAGAGGTGAGAAGTAAACCTTTCATTACCAACCGAGAGCAGAAATCAGACGATCCACGCTTGCGCCAAGACCGTACTCTTCCTTCATCTGGTAAATCTGAGAGAGATCTGTGGGCTTCTTCGGCATTGCGATATCCATAGAGGGCAATGCGACATCTCTTGCGCAATGAACAAGAGTTGGAGCAATTTTGAGGTACTCCTCGCCTGCGATGATCTTTTTAGCAAGCGCAGCAGGTAGAGCTTCGTGCCCGGCTTGAGCAGCAGCGAGTGCTTCATTTGTGGTGGCAAAATGGTTTGCAATGAGAGCCGCACCCTTTTCACCAATACCCTTAACACCGGGTAGGCCATCGGAAGGATCGCCGCGGAACATGGCAAAGAGTGCATAACGATCACCTGGGATTCCGTACTTATTAGCTACGAACTGGGTATCGACTAGATCGTGATTGGTGATTCCCTTTGCGAGGTAGACAACCTTGATATCGCGTTTATCATCAACAAGCTGGAAGAGATCGCGATCTCCAGTTACAACGCGAATCGGCCCCTTCTCATGTGTAGCAAAGGTAGCCATGACATCATCGGCTTCGTAATCGTCGACGCCCACCATAGGAATACCAAAGGCATCGATAAGATCAAGCAAGACAGGGATCTGCGGCGTGAGAGTCTCCGGCTCTTCCTCTTCATCGCTATCTACCTCGAGACGATTCGCCTTGTAATCAGGCCAGAGATCAACGCGCCATGAAGGTCGCCAATCCCCTTCGATACATGCAACTAAGCGATTTGGTGAATACATAGAAACCAATCGAGCTGTCATATCGAGGTATCCTCGGATTGCATTGACAGGCATTCCAGAAGGTGAAAGCAAGGTATCTGGCATGCCATAGTAAGCGCGATACCAGAGCGATGCACTGTCAAGAAGCATGAGAGTCATAATTCGCTCACCATATACGAGACCACTCCCCTATCGATGCGCTTTATTGCTTCTTTACACTGAGGTCGCAATTTATCTGAAGCGCCAGAAATTTGAGTCAGTAAATCTATGAGCTGCTTCATATTACGTACGAAATCTCCGACTGTCATATCACTGCCCTTGAGCACACTACTCAGTGAGTGACCACTGGCCCAGCGGTATGAGGCATAACAGAAACCAAAGTCAGGTTCCTTCTGAGTCTGAACACCAAAGTCCTCTTCGATATCTTCTAATTGGCTCCAGATAGAGGCAATCGAAGCAAGCGCATTAGCAACATTTTGATGCGGCATCTTTGGCGAATAGTTTTCACTGCCACGACTTTCATAGATCACTGTAGAGACTACTGAGACGAGTTCGGGCGCTGCCAGGTCATCAAGTACTCCATTTCTTATGGTCTCAGTGAGTAAAAGATCTGATTCAGCATAAATCTTGGCAAGAATTTTTCCTTGCTCAAGCGGCTTCTCACCCTCAATATATCCCAGATGATTCAAGACATCGCAGATGCGATCAAAAGTTTTCGCGATCACATGTGTGCGATTTTCTACACGTTCACGTAACCCAGCTGACTCGCGATTCAAACGAGCGGCACGCTCGGCAAATCGTGCATGTGTTTCCCGGTCGTTACATGAATGGCACTCATGTTGGCGCAATTGACGGCGCAATCTATCGAGTTCATTTTCCATATGCTGACGTTGACGATTATCGAATGTACGTCGACCGTCACGTTTGCTGAGAAGTCGTTCAGTATCCTTAATCTCCATGCGGATACTCGCATATTCTTCAAAGTTACCAAGATGACAAACAGCCATATCCAGTTGCTCTTTAGCTGCTAGATCATTCTTGCGAATCTGCTTCACCAGTCCGACAACAGCACGATCTGCTTGGAACTGAGCAAAAGATGATTCAAGACTTGTGCGTGCCCGCTCGCGACCAAATCGTGCAATTAGGTTGATGGACATGTTGTATGAAGGCGTGAAAGAGGATCTCAATGGATAGGTACGTGTTGATGCAAGACCGGCGGCAGTGGCTGAATCAACAGTAGGAGACCATAAAACGACCGCATTACCCTCTATGTCGATTCCGCGACGACCAGCGCGACCTGTGAGCTGTGTGTACTCCCCTGGCGTTATAGAGACATGACCTTCGCCATTCCACTTGGTTAACTTCTCTAAGACAACTGTTCGCGCTGGCATGTTAATTCCCAGTGCGAGCGTCTCAGTCGCAAAGACAGCCTTCACTAATCCTCGTTGGAAGAGATCTTCCACTGCACCCTTAAAACTCGGAAGCAGCCCCGCATGGTGAGCGGCAATTCCGCGCTCAAGTGCTAATAACCAATCTCGATAACCCAAAACCTCTAAATCTTCCTCAGCTATGTTCTGTGTGTATGCAGTTGCGGTATTAATAATCGCAAGACGCTCTTCTGCATTTGTCAGTTTGATACCCGCTTGCAGACACTGCTTGACGGCCGCATCGCATCCCGCACGTGAGAAGATAAAGGTAATTGCTGGTAAAAGATTCTCACGCTGCAACTTATCGATCACCTCATCACGGCTGAGGCGGTCTTCTTCATTGGAGAAGCGATCTCTTCTATGTCGTGGGGTTCGAACACGCTTTAGCGCCTGACGTTCTAGCCCGAGAATTTCCGGGTTGACTCGGCCTGGTTCGCTAAAGAGGTCGATAAGGCGATTGCCAATCAAGACATGTTGATAGAGCGGGATGGGGCGAACTTCGCTGACGATGACATCTGTCTGGCCACGAACTTCACCCAGCCATTCACCGAACTCTTCTGCGTTACTGACTGTCGCTGAAAGAGAGATTACTTGGACGCTCTCCATCAAGTGGATAAGAACTTCCTCCCAGACAGCGCCACGGAATTTATCTGCAAGGTAATGAACTTCATCCATCACCACTGCGCCAAGATTAAGCAAGGTCGATGAATTGGCATACAACATATTGCGCAAGACTTCTGTGGTCATCACCATGATGTCCGCATCTGAATTGATATTAGTATCACCGGTGAGAAGTCCCACGCGATCTTCACCAAAGCGCGCTACGAACTCGTGATACTTTTGATTGGAGAGCGCCTTGATAGGTGTTGTATAAAAACACTTCTTGCCTCGTGCCAGCGAACTAAAAGCAGCGAATTCTCCTACGACAGTCTTTCCGGCACCGGTGGGAGCGGCAACAAGGACCCCTCTGCCATCTTCCACTGCATGGCAGGCAACAATTTGAAATTCATCGAAACCGAAATCAAATTGCGCAATGAAGTCATTTGTAAGTGGGTGAGACGAACGCTTCTTTGCGGCTGCGTAACGCTCGGCAGGAGTGGCTACAGAATCCATGTGAGTCCCGCATCCTTGACGCATTCAGCTGAAATTGGTGCAGCTCCGATTCGTTCACCATCGGCATATGCGACGGCGCTTGCGGAAATAGTGACTTTATTGGCTCGCATCGAGCGCACTTGCGGATGATGGATATGAGAACCCGAATACACCTTCGGGAAAGTCTTTATGAATTCCGCCTTGCTTACGGGTTCGAGGATGACAACATCAAAGAGGCCATCATGAAGTTGAGCTTGAGGACAAACATTCATGCCACCCCCGTAGGACTTTCCATTGCCAATCGCAACTAACATGGCCTTAGTAGAAAAGGTCTTGGCATCGCAGGTAATCTCATATTCGATGGGCCTGAACTTTGGAAGTTCGAGGGCGATAGCGACGTTATAGCGCTGAGGTCCCTTAGGCCATTTCAACTTATTTGCACGTTCGTTGACGACCGAATCAAATCCTGTCGAAAGGATTGCTCCGAACCATTCGGAATCTACATTTCCGAGATCGATTGGAGCTGGTTGGGATGAAATAACTCGTCTGAGAAGGGGCTCAATATCCGTCAGAGACCACCCCAGAGTTCGCACAAAGTCATTGCCTGTACCGGCTGGAACAATTGCAAATGGCACATGTCGAGGTACGCACACTTGCAATACGAGATGAGCCAAGCCATCTCCCCCGACCGCGATTACACCTTGATACTTCGATGAATCGAGTTCATTGGAGAGTAATCGAAGCAGTTCTTCTGCGCTACTAGCAGCAAGAGATTGGTAATCAACGCCAGCAGAAGCGAGAAAAGATGTGACATGAGATGCAACGATAGCCCCTCTCCCGTTTCCGGAATGAGGGTTGATCGCAATCAGCCACATACGACAAACTCCTTATGTATCTGGTTGATCGATTGGAGCTGCCGACTCGATCGGAGCTGCCGGAAGAATCGCTCCTTCACCGCCTTCGCTCTCTTTGAAACTCTTTGCACGTCTGCGGTCATTGAGAAGTGCGATACCGCCTGCCATAAAGTAGAGAGCAATCAACGGAACTGCGAGCAGCAACATTGATAGTGGATCAGCACTAGGCGTGAAGCCTGCGATAAAGAGAGTGATACCAAAAATCCAAAGACGCCACGGTTTGAGGATGGCCTTACCGCTTAAGAAGCCGATGAAGTTAAAGGTCACCAAGAAGACAGGAAGTTCGAAGGCGATTCCGAAGAGAAGAATGACGCGAAGAACGAAATCAAGGTAATCGTCGAACTTCACAAGGTTCGAGAGAGCATTAGGGGTAAAGCCAAAGAGAACTCGTATAGCGATCGGAAGGATGATGTAACCGAGAGTTGCACCAGCTGCGAAGAAGGGGGTCGCTGCAACAAAGAATGCGATGGAGTTTCGCTTCTCCTTGCGGTGAAGAGCAGGTGCGATAAAGGCCCAGAGCTGATAGAGCCAGATCGGCGCCATCACTATCACTCCCGTAAGGAGAGCGACCTTAATCTGCAGATTGAGGGGACCGAGGACGCCGTTGATGTAGAGCGAACCACAATGTGTTGCCCCCTGCTGCTGCGCCTTCTTGAGGTCGCAGACAGGTTCGGCTAACTTCGTGATAATTGGGTTATAGAGAATCCAACCAAAGACAAATCCCACCATGATTGCGATGGAAGATTTCACTACACGTCGGCGCAGCTCGCGTAAATGTTCGATAAGCGGCATGCGACCGCCATCTGGGGTCGCCATAAGAGATTACTTCTCTGAAGAGTCTTCGCTCTTGCCAGTATCGCCAGGCTCGTCACTCTTCATCTCCTTCATTTCAGACTTGAAGATGCGCATAGAGCGACCTAAAGAGCGAGCTGAATCAGGAAGACGCTTAGCGCCAAAGAGAACAGTGACGACGATGAGAAGCAGAAGAATGTGGCTTGGCTCGCGTAGGAATGGCATGTCAGTGGCTCCTTGAGGTGAAGTAGTACGTTCTTTACGGGCACACGCTATCGCAAGTAAGCGCTCTATGGAGCGTAGAGGGCGAGAATATTGGCCAAGTCACTTGATATTTCCTGGCGAAGTTGCGCCGGCTTGAGAAGTGCCAAATCGGGAGAATAGGCCGTTACGGCCCTACGAACCCATTGCGGAGAGAAGATCTCAATGGCGAGCTCTCCCCCGCGAGGGATATCTGAGACTCCGAGCAGTTCGGCTATGGCTCTCTCTGAGCCGCTGACCTTGAAGAGAACCTCGCCAACTTCCTCTTTCGACTCTGCAATTGTTCTGGCGCTCGCCGGAGTCGCGAGAATTGTGAGCGATTGAATTCGATCAAGACGGAAGTTGCGCTGGCCATTCTGCATGTGACAGAAGGCTATGAGATAGGTGTGACCGTTCTCAACGTATACCTCAAGTGGATCCACAGTGCGAATCGTGAGTTCATCCTTAACTGGCGAGAGGTAGTTCAACTCGACAACTTGACGTGATGCGATTGCCTTATGAATAGCTGCAAGATGGGCGGTGCTCTCTGAGTTATGAACTTCAATGGACTCACCGATGAGACTACGCAATTGTGCGATGAGCTCATCGATCGTGGCAATCACTCGGCAATCGTGATCGGCTGCGCTATCGCGAAGAATTTCCAGACCAATGAGAAGCGACGCCACCTCTAGAGAGGTAAGTGCTCGAGGAATATCTAATGCCTCATGGTTATTGATGGTAACAAAACCAGTGTCGAAGAAAATTTCAATCAATTCGTAAGGGGTATATCCCGGTAGTCCACACATAGAGAGGGCGGTAAGTTCATTCGCCATCTCCTTCTCAGTGACATTAAACTCGGTAGCAAGTTCCTTCAGTGAGATGTGAGAATGTGTCGAGAGATAGGGAACTAAATCGAGCAGTCGTGAAACCTCTTGTATCGGCGCAGTTAATTTAGCCATGATTGGCCACCGCCTTGTTCAGGATCGAGACAATCTTTGCGCGTAATTCCACCGGTTCAAGAATGTATGCATTCTCCCCTGCCCAGAGAACTTCACGAATAATCTGAGCATCACTTCGATACTGAATTTCAGCCACATCCCATTCTGCATCGAGTTCGCTTACAGTGGCTTCTGAGCGCAGGGTGGCGCCCTTTCCCTTTCGGATTGCAACTCGCGCTACCGATACATCATCTGATTCACGAAGTTCCATGGCATCGAGAGCTTCTATATCAACAGTGAAGGCACCCGCATTTCCCTTAACGGAGACTGCGGATGCGAAGCGATCTAGCCGGAAAGTGCGAAGCCCTTCCTTGGCTTTATCCATAGCGATGAGATACCAATATCCGCGTGAGTTTGAGAGTCGATAGGGCTCAACAGTTCGAAGAGAGATAGAGAGATCCTCGCCGCGATATTCAAAAGCGACCACGCGCTTCTCTGTGATAGCCTCAATGAGCTCTGCAATCTGTTCGGGAACGTCACCGGGAATTGAAGTGATATTGACGATTGCGTCAATATCGGAATCTATTCCGAGTGATTTCAATTTGCGAAGTCCGGATTGAGCAGAACTACCGAGCGCAGCTTCACGCCAGAGTTTGCTCGCCTGGGAAAGAAGTGCAATGGAGGTTGCATCAAGATCCGAAAGTTGAAGTGCATAATGTTCGGGCTTGATTCGATAACCGGCCTCATCTTCGAAGAGAGGATCAAAGGTTCCGAGCTCTATATTGATACCGAGTGAGCGAAGGTCTTCCTTATCTCGTTCGAACATACGATCTTTAGCCTCAGGGTCTCCTGAGTAACCAGCTACGTTCTTAAAGATCTCAGCTTTGGTGAGATATCTCTTTGTGGCAAGTAGTGCGATGGTGAGGTTAACTAGCCTCTCACTCTTCCGAGACACCGTATGCGCCCTTTGCTGGACGTCGGCGTCGCGGAAGCACATCGACACCTGGTGCCATACGTCGTGACTGAATCAGAAAACCTGTGTGGCCAATCATGCGCTGCTGTGGTCGTACAGCAAGTCCTTCATGGTGCCATCCACGAACCATAGTCTCTGAGCTTTCTGGCTCAGTAAATCGACCATCTTCCTTGAGCGCCTCTGCGGTCGCTGAAAGCTGTGTTGTGGTTGCAACGTAGGCCAGGAAGACGCCACCCGGGCGCAGCACTTCTGCAGCCATTGCCACACACTCCCATGGCGCCAACATATCGAGAACAACTCGATCGAATCCTTCAGAAAATTCTTGATCCTGAACTGAACCGACATCGAGCTTCCAATTGCTCGGTGTTTCTACAAAATAATCAGCAACGTTGGCCGAGGCTATCTTCGCAAAATCATCCCGGCGCTCGACGCTATGCACAAAACCATCTCTTCCGACAGCGCGCAGAAGTGACAGAGTAAGTGCGCCGCTTCCTACGCCTGCTTCGAGAACTCGAGCACCAGGATAGATATCAGCTACACCAACGATCATCGCTGCATCCTTGGGATAGACGATTGTGGCGCCACGAGGCATCGAAAGAACATAATCTGCCAGTAGAGGAATAAATGCGGTGAATTTCAGGCCAGCGGTTGTGCTGACGACAGAGCCTTCAGGCAATCCGATGAGGTCATCGTGAGTAATCCACCCTTTATGTGTGTGCCACTCCTTGCCGGGCGTAATCGTGAAGCTATAGAGCTTTCCTTTGGGATCGGTGAGCTGAACTCGATCGCCGGCTTTGAAGTAGCCGCTACCTTGATGAGGAGTCTGAGACACGTGGAGCATCTTAGGCGAGATAACGCCTACGTCCTACATATGACGGGTTAGGGTCGCGATATGGACCAGTTACGTCTCTCCCCCAGCCGCGTCAATGATTTCACCAACTGTCCGCAGCTCTATAAATATCGTGCAATTCTCAATCTCCCTGAGCAAATTAGCCTCGATGCAGAACGCGGAAAATTGGTGCATGCTGTTTTGGAGGATCTCTTTGAACTTCCACGTGCAGAACGCAACCATGAAAGCGCACTCTCAATTCTTCCTCACGCGTGGGAGAAGCAGCTGACAGAGAAACCAGAGTTGGCTGAGCTCATTACAAGCCAGCAAGAGTGGATGGATCGCGCATCATCGCTCCTGCAATCATATTTTGGACTTGAAGATCCCACCGCTTTTGATTCCTCTTATCGCGAACTTCACTTGGAGCAGAATTTCACAGATCAGATTTATCTCCATGGCTATGTAGATCGTTTAGATATAGCACCAACGGGCGAAGTACGTATCGTCGATTATAAAACTGGAAAGGCACCTAAACCTGGATGGGAGGAGAAAGCGCTCTTTCAATTGCGAGTCTATGCACTCTTGTATTGGCGCAACGAGGGCGTGCTTCCCCGGTTACTTCAATTGCTCTATTTGGGTGATGGAAAGACGGTAAAGAGTTCGCCCAGCGAGAAGGAACTCGAGGCTACCGAACGCATTGTGCGCAATATCGGTGACGAGATCTTGACCGCAATAGATACAGATTTCTTTCCCACTAAGAAGAGCCGGCTCTGCGATTGGTGTTCATTTAAGAACATCTGCCCCGCACACAATTAATTTGCGTTGAAGTACTTTGCTTCTGGGTGATGCACGATAATCGCAGAGGTTGACTGCTCTGGATGAAGCTGGAACTCTTCCGATAGGTTGACGCCAATACGCTCTGGCTCTAGAAGCTCGCAGAGTTGCACTTGTTGTTCGATATCGGGGCATGCCGGATAACCAAATGAGTAACGCGATCCACGGTATCCCTGATCAAGAATTCCTTGTAGATCTGGTGCATCATGATCTCGAAGAGAGAATTCTTCGCGCACGCGAGCGTGCCAGTGCTCTGCAAGCGCTTCGGTAAGTTGTACGGAGAGACCGTGAAGCTCGAGGTACTCGCGATAATTATTAGCCTCAAACAATTTATTAGCGGCTTGGCTGACGGTATTTCCCATGGTCACTACATGGAATGCAACAACGTCGGTCTTACCTGAATCTTTAGCGGCAAAGAAGTCTGCGATGCAGAGTCTGCGATCTCGACGTTGACGAGGGAAGGAGAAACGTGTGCGTTCTTGACCTTTGAGTGGTCCTTCATGGTGCAAAATCACGAGGTCATTACCATCGCTGACACATGGGAAGTATCCGTAGACAACGGCTGCCTCGAGCCAACCATTAGATTGAACTTCATTGAGAAGTGCGCGAAGGCGTGGGCGTCCTTCTTCTTCCACCATCTTCTCGTATTCTCCACGTGCCCCCTTAAGGCCCCATTGGCCTACAAATAGTGCGCGTTCATCGAGCATGCCAACGTAGTCAGCGAGAGGAATTCCCTTGACGATACGTGAGCCAAAGAATGGTGCGGAAGGAATTTCAATATCAACTGCAACATCGCTCCGCGTCGTATCGTCTGTAGCGATATCGGCGTTACGAGAGACTGGCTTTACTCGACGTTGACGTAATTCCGGGAGCGTTGCTCCAGGTTCACCCCGCTTTACCGCCATAATCGCATCCATAAGGCGAAGACCTTCAAAAGCATCACGCGCATAACGAACTTCCCCAGGGAAGACAGATGAGAGATCTTCTTCGACGAATGCGCGAGTAAGAGCTGCTCCCCCAAGAACAATCGGCCACTTCTGGTCTAAACCTCGCGCCGTAATCTCCTCGAGGTTCTCCTTCATGACAACGGTTGATTTCACAAGAAGGCCGCTCATGCCAACTGCATCGACATCATTTTCGAGCGCTGCATCAATAATCTGGTTAGCAGTCTGCTTGATACCAATATTGACTACGCGGTAACCGTTGTTAGAGAGAATGATGTCGACAAGGTTCTTTCCGATGTCGTGAACATCGCCCTTGACGGTTGCAAGCAGCATAGTGCCGCGACCGCCTTCATCAGTCTTCTCCATAAAAGGTTCAAGATAAGCAACTGCTGTCTTCATGACCTCTGCGCTCTGAAGAACAAAGGGCAGTTGCATCTCACCTTTACCGAAGAGTTCGCCGACAACCTTCATGCCCTCGAGGAGATGGTCGTTAATGATGGCAAGTGGCTTCACTCCTTGTGCCATTGCAGTGTCAAGATCATCGCTCAAGCCAACCTTTTCACCATCGATAATCCGTCGCTGAAGGCGTTCTTCCAATGGAAGTTCCGCGAGCTCTGCCGCACGTGTCTGACGTGAAGCTGCTAATTCGACTCCTTCAAAGAGCTGCAGAAATTCTGATAGCGGATCGTAAGTGCATTGATCGCCGTCGAATGTGCGGCGGTCATAGATAAGATCGAGCGCAACCTCTAGTTGTCGCGGCTCAATACGTGCAATTGGCATAATTTTTGATGGATGAACGATTGCGGATGTAAGCCCAACCTGCGCACATTCATGTAAGAAGACAGAGTTGAGCACGACACGAGCAGCCGGATTGAGGCCAAATGAGACGTTACTGACGCCGAGCGTTGTCTGTACCGCAGGGAACTTTTCTTTGAGGGTCTTGATGGCATTGATAGTTTCAAGTCCATCGCGACGAGTCTCTTCTTGTCCAGTCGCGATTGGGAAGGTCAATGCATCAATCATGATGTCACCCATGGCAATTCCCCAGTTTGAGGTGAGATCTTCAATGAGGCGAGTAGCAACCCGTACCTTCCATTCGGCGGTTCGTGCCTGACCTTCTTCATCAATCGTGAGGGCTACAACGGCCGATCCATGTTCTTTGACTAGCGGCATGATGCGCGCAAAGCGCGATGTGGGTCCATCTCCATCTTCATAGTTGACGGAATTGATAACGCATCGACCACCCAGTGATTCAAGTCCAGCTTTAAGAACATTGGGTTCAGTGGAGTCGAGCATGATAGGTAGAGTTGATGCCGTCGCAAAACGTGAAGCAATTTCCTGCATATCGCGCGCGCCGTCGCGACCAACATAGTCAACGCTCAAATCGAGAACGTGAGCGCCATCGCGAATTTGATCACGAGCGATTTCTACGCAACTCTGCCAATCTTCGGCAACGAGTGCCTCTCGGAATGCTTTGGAACCATTGGCATTGGTGCGCTCACCAATAGCAAGGTATGACGCATCTTGATCGAAAGGTACATACTGATAGAGCGATGAAACTCCGGGCGCTGCTTCGACGTTACGGACCTTTGGAGTTCGGTTGGAAATCTTTTCTACAACTGCTGCAAGATGATCCGGTGTAGTTCCACAACATCCACCTATGAGCGAAAGGCCATAGTCATTGACGAAGGTACTGAGAGCTTCTGCAAGATCTTTGGCTGAGAGCGGATAGGTGGCACCATCAGGACCCAGAATTGGAAGTCCAGCATTTGGCATCACAGAAATTGCAACCTGAGCATTCTTTGATAGATAGCGAAGATGTTCTGACATCTCAGCAGGACCAGTTGCGCAGTTCAATCCGATGAGATCGATATCGAGCGGTTCAAGTGCATTGAGGGCTGCTCCGATTTCGGAGCCTAGAAGCATTGTGCCTGTTGTTTCGACGGTGACCTGTGCAATCAAAATTACATCACGATCAAGCGAGTCCAGTACTTCTCGTGCACCATTGACAGCGGCTTTCGCTTGGAGAAGATCCTGAGTAGTCTCAATGAGAAGTGCATCGGCGCCGGCATCTACGAGACCTTGAGATGCGATTTTGTAAGCTTCTTTGAGATGGCTGTAGGTGGTATGTCCAAGAGTAGGAAGTTTTGTCCCTGGACCAAGTGAACCAAGAACGAAACGTGGTTTCTCTGAAGTCGAAAATGCATCAGCTGCTTCTCGTGCAATGTTTGCGCCAGCGTATGCAAGCTCGTAGATGCGATCTTCAATTCCGTACTCCGCAAGGTTTGCCCAGTTTGCTCCAAAGGTATTTGTTTCGACAGCATCTACGCCAACAGAGAGGTACGCATCGTGCACTGAACGAACGATGTCTGGCCGGGTGATATTGAGAATTTCATTGCAGCCTTCGTGGTTCTGGAAGTCGTCGAGCGTCGGATTTGCGGCCTGCAGCATTGTTCCCATTGCGCCGTCGGCGATGATGACGCGTTCGAGCATTGCCGCGCGCAGAAGGCCATCGCGCTTGCGTTGGGATTGCTCAGAACTCGTCACGGAGAGGAGGTTACCGTAAGGTGTCACTCGTGGAGATTCATCAGATTCCAAACCTTCGCTCACCCATCATGGTGATTGCATTTGGTGGCTGGAGCGATGCCGGTGAAGCGGCAACAGGCGTTATTAGCCACCTCCTCTCTACCTTTTCCAGTGATACAGACTCATCAGAGTTTGCACCTGAACTCATCGCTGAATTTGATTCAGAAGATTTCTATGATTTCCAAGTAAATCGTCCTTTGATCTTTGTCGATGACTCAATGATTCGAAGCCTTACCTGGCCGGGAGTCCAAATTTTCGGTCTTCGAAACCCACATGGCGAACGTGATTTTGTAGTTGTTCGTGGAGTTGAACCTAGTATGCGATGGCGCGGATTTGCTTCACAGCTTCTTGATCTCACCGATGATCTGGAAGTTGAACTCGTCATCACCCTCGGATCGATGTTGGCCGATACTCCACATACTCGCGCCATTCCAGTCTCTGGTACTGGCGCACATCCTGATATCGCAGCACGTCTTGGCGTGGAGGTAAGTCGCTATGAAGGCCCGACAGGAATTCTCGCCGTCATCCAGGATGGTTGTGTTCGCCGTGGATTGGATGCGGTTGCACTATGGGCAGCTGTTCCACACTATGCAAATGCGAGCCCTTCCCCCAAGGCGACTCTCGCACTAGTAAATGGTCTAGAAGATTTCCTTGAGATCAATCTCCCCCAAGGCGACTTACATGAACAGGCTCGCATATGGGAGAACTCAGTCAACGCAATGGTGAAGGAAGACTCTGATATCGAGGAGTACATCAAGACTCTTGAAGAGTCGAAAGATGCCAATGAAATTTCAGATGACTCTGGTGAAGAGCTTGCGCGTGAGGTTGAAAGATTCCTTCGACGCCAAAACAATACAAACGAAAACTAAAGCGCAAGTCCCAGCAAGCTATCGATCGCCCGTGATAATTCCCCGGCGCTTCCTCCGGTAGAACCTTCTTCGCAGCGGTGAATCCAAGCTTTGAGTGTCGCAAGAGATTTAGCGGTATTGAGGTTATCCGATTGCGCACTGATGACATCTTGAATCACGGGATCAGTAGGCGCAGTCTCCATCATAGAGAGAGCTCGACGTAATCGAACTATCCAATCTTCTGAGGTTGAAAGAAGTTCGGCCGACCATGAGCGATCGGTTGAGTAATGAGATTCCATTAACGCCCATCGAATAGCCATCGGATCTGTGCCCGCTGCGACTAACTTAGATACAAATACAAGATTTCCGAGAGACTTGCTCATCTTCACGCCATCAAGTGCAATCATTCCCGCATGCACATAATGACTTGCAAACTCTCGCCCTTCTAGAATTTCAGCCTGCGCAGCTGACATTTCGTGGTGCGGGAAGATTAAATCACTTCCACCGCCTTGGATATCGATTGAGGTGCTATCGCCTTCTTCTGGTTGCAGGTAATGCAATGCGATTGCACAGCATTCAATATGCCAGCCAGGTCGACCATCCCCTTGGGTGCTTGGCCAGGAAGGTTCGCCCTCTCGGTGAGCGAGCCAGAGAAGCGCATCTAGTGGATCCTTCTTACCTTCGCGCTGTGGATCGCCCCCGCGCTCTTGAAAAATCGAGAGCATCTCATCGTGAGCGAGATGGGAACGAGACCCGAATTTCTTATCTGCGTGAACAGAGAAATAGAGATCATTGTCGACTGAGTAAGTGCTTCCACGTTCTGACAATTGAGAAATAGCCGAAGTAACGAGATCCATTGCCTCAACTACGCCGATGTAGTGATCTGGTGGAAGCACGTGGAGATTGACCATATCTCCTCGGAATAGCTCAATCTGCGACTGGGCAAGTTCTCTCCAATCAACGCGGTCCCGATTAGCACGTTCAAGCAAAGGATCGTCGATGTCGGTAATATTTTGAACAAAGCGAACCTGCGCACCACGTGCACGGAGATAGCGGTGAGCTAAG
Source organism: Candidatus Planktophila sp. (assembly GCF_046070465.1). GTDB lineage: Bacteria > Actinomycetota > Actinomycetes > Nanopelagicales > Nanopelagicaceae > Planktophila. The sequence goes on from NZ_JBJTMK010000125.1 coordinate 15,077, forward strand.
TCAAAGGTGAGATAGGTAGCAGCATGCCCTAAATGGGTCGCATCGTATGGAGTAATTCCACACACATAGATTCGATAGAGATTCTTGTTGGGTAGTGGAAACTTTCCTGCGCGCGCCGTATCCCACAATGAGAGTTCGGGTAGAGCAAATCGCTTATCGAGCGGCGGTATCGCAACGGTTGCCCAAGATTTCATATGGAAAGAGTAGCGTCTAGAAGGGTGGCCAAGGTATGTGAGGCCACTCAGGATTTGGATGCGGGAAAGACGATGTCTTCAGAAGGTTGTCAATGCGTGCGTGAAGAGCATCAACTTCATCACCCGTGATGAGAGAGCGCAACTCAGTAGCGAGATGGCCATCAATCGCCACCGAGAGATTTTCGAGTGCTGAGATCTCTTCTGAAGTTAGTGGTTCTCCAGCCCATTGCCACAACACGGTGCGCAACTTATTGTCAGAGTGAAAAGTTACTCCGTGATCGCAGATATAGAGATGACCATCCTTCGAAGGCAGAAGATGGCCAATCTTTCTATCGGTGTTATTGATAACCGCATCAAGAAGCGCCACCTGTCTCAGTTGTGGATCATCTTTTCGGAAGAAATCTTCAAGATCGACATGTTCATCAACATTAATCCACTGCTGGACCATTCCCATACCAAAGGGTCCATCTCGAAGTATTGTCAGCGGAATGTGATTGAAACCGAGTGCATGATCTACCAGGTAGGCAGCTCGCTCGCGAGATGCCAGATTGCCATCTGGGAAATCCCACAGCGGACGCTCCCCCGCAATTGGTTTATAGATGGCGTTGGTGGACGATATTCCGTCTGTGATAGAGACAAAGAGCGTTGCATTGCTCGCATCAACAAGGCGACCTTCGACATTAATCTCGCCAGTCTGCAACAGATTCATCGCCTGTAGCCATTGGCTCGTGCACAGAGGTGGCCTTGTGGATCAATGGGTAACCCGCAGAAAGGACATGGTTGGCGTCCAGCAGCTACTACAAGATCGGCTCTGTCGCTAAATATCAGCGCTTGTGTAGCGGTAACGTAGATGCGCAGGACTTCAACGTCGTCCGATGCATCATCTTCATCGATCTCCTCGGAATTGAGATTGAGTTCTCGTAGATCAATTTGAATAAGCCCAGATTCCTCGTCGTAAAAAATCGCGATAGAACCAATCCGAAATTCATCAATCACAGGAGTATCCAGAGGTAGAGAGTCTCTAATGAGAGTGGGACGCTCGGTAAGCGGATGTGCCAAGCGAATCTCTTTCAGCATGAAATGGATTCGCTCGCTCAAGGCTGCAACTTGCGATTTCTCGATAGAAGCAGAGATAACCTCCGTTCCCTTCCGAAACTGTATAAAGAAAGTTCGCTCCCCTGGCATTCCGATAGTGCCTACAGTAAAGCGAGATAGATTCTTATAGATACGAATCATGGCTTCTTGAGAATTTCCGAGAGCGATCCGGAGTTATTAATTGTCAAGAGTGAGATTCGCTTGGCGTCGCCACGAAAGACAGTAAAACTCGCTGGCGAAATCTCTAGTTTTTGAAAATCATCTAGTTTCATGCCGATCGCAGCGGCAACCACGAGTTTGATGGTGTCTGAGTGAGAAACTATGAGATGTGTCTTGTCACCGCGGATAGCGCGAATTGAATCAAAGGATTGAGTCGCTCGTTTCTGCGCCTTCTTAAATGACTCTCCTCCAGGAAATGTCACAGTTGAGGGAGCATTCTGTACCGCCTTCCATAGCGGCAGTCGCCTTAAGGATGAAAGTTTCCTTCCACTCCAGTCGCCAAAGTCAATCTCTGAGAACCCGTCATCGATACTGAGTTTGGTCATTGTGGAAGAGTTCCTTGAGTTCAACCAAGGTTCGAGCGTCAACTGACATCGGTGAATTGGGCTCATGTGTATGCAATCGATGGATGACTTTCCGATTCGCGTGATGAGCTCCGTGGCCTGCTTGCGGCCTTCAGGAGATAGTCCAATACCAGGAAGTTGTCCGGTGAGAGTTCCACTCTTATTTGCGGCGGAATGTCCATGGCGCAAGAAGATGAATGTGTTCACAGCCAAAACCTCTTCTCAATCGACAACACGCGGTGCGCCAAGGTTATCCAGTTTCTCTGGTTCAGTCTTGCTAAGGTCGCGCTCATGGAAATGCGTCGAGCAGGTAAGAGCGGTCTGACGCTTTCACGAATAGGTCTAGGCACTATGACCTGGGGTCGCGATACAGATACCCATGAGGCTGCCGACCAATGCCGTGCCTATATTGATGCTGGTGGCAATTTCCTTGATACCTCTCCGATCTACGGTGATGGTGATGCCGAGCGCGTTATTGGTGGAATGATCGGAACACTCTTTAGCCGCGATGAAGTCGTCATTGCAACCAAGGCTGGGGTCCAGCTCATCAATGGTGAACGTGTCGTCAACAACTCTCGGCATTCATTGATTGCCGAACTTGATAAGTCGCTCTCACGTCTTGGAACAGATCATGTCGATCTATGGCAGATTCATGGTTGGGATGCCAACACGCCACTCGATGACACTCTCTCGGCACTTGATTATGCTTACTCCAGCGGTAAGGCTCGCTATGTAGGCCTCTCGAACTTTTCAGGGTGGCAGAGCTCGCGCGCAATCACACTTCAAGAACTCCATGCGATGAAAGCGCCGATCATTTCAGTTCAAAATGAATACTCGCTTCTCAATCGAAAAGTTGAACACGAAGTCCTTCCTTGCGTTGATGACCTCGGAGTTGGATTCCTTGCATGGGCTCCGCTTGCCCGTGGTGTCTTAACTGGAAAATACCGCACTGGAATTCCAAGTGATTCACGCGCAGCGGCGCCACACTTCATCAAGCACGTTGAGCCATATATGAACGAACGAAGCGCACGAATAGTTGAAGCGGTAAGCGTCGCTGCAGAGGGATTGGGTTTTGCTCCACTGGAAGTGGCGATTGCTTGGGTGCGTGATAACCCGTTGGTGACATCATCAATTGTTGGTGCGCGTACAGGTGCGCAACTACGTGGAATTTTGACATCAGAGGAAATCGCGCTGCCTCTTCAAATTCGAGAAGTACTCGACGAAGTCTCAGCAGTTTTCTAAGAAGTCGTTCAGCACCTTAACGCCAAACTTCAAACCGTCGATTGGTACTCGCTCATCGACGCCATGGAATAGCGCCATAAAATCGAGATCAGCAGGAAGTTGAAGCGGACTGAATCCATATCCGATGATGCCGAGCTCCGAAAGTGCCTTGTTATCGGTTCCACCGCTCATGGTGTAGGGAACAGGAATACCTTCTGGGTCTTCGCGCACAATTGCTGCACACATAGCCTCAACGAGTGGGCCACCGAATTCAACTTCAAGAGCGATGTCATGGGTAAGAGTCTCGACACGAATATCAGGGCCGACAATTTCACGTATTGTCCTATTGAGCTCATCTTCGTATCCAGGCAAGAAGCGTCCATCTACCGTCGCGCTGGCGCTACCCGGGATGACGTTGGCTTTGTAACCAGCTTCAAGGATTGTTGGATTAGCTGTGTTCTGCAATGTCGCACCGATCATGCGTGCAGTTGGGCCAATCTCTTTCAGTAACGGGCGAAGATCATTTTCATCATACGGCTTTCCAGTTGCCTCAGCGATGCGCTTGAAAAGTAACTTAACTGTCTTTGTATACCGTTGTGGCCATTCGAACCGACCAATCTTGGCCACTGCCTCAGAAAGCGCTGTAAGTGCATTCTCATCGTTCATCATCGATCCATGTCCTGCACGACCATCCGCCGTGAGTTTCATCCAATGAATACCCTTTTGGGCTGCTTCTACAAAGTAGAGGCGCTTTCCATCTCCAACAGTGACCGAGAATCCGCCAACTTCCGAAATAGCTTCGGTGCAACCAGCAAAAACTTCTGGATGATGTGCTGTCATATAGCGCGAGCCGTAGCTGCTCCCTGCTTCCTCATCTGCAAAGAACGCTAGAACGATATTACGTGGCGGCTTATATCCAGAACGCGCCCATCGACGAACAATTGCAAGCAACATGGCATCGACGTTCTTCATATCAACTGCGCCGCGGCCCCAAATCATTCCATCTTTGATTACGGCACCAAAAGGATCGACGCTCCAATCATCTGCATTGGCGGGAACAACATCGATATGCCCATGAACAACAAGCCCTGGACGAGTGGGATCTGCACCTTCAATGTGGGCAATGACATTACAACGTTGAGGTGCTGATTCGTAGATCTTTGCGCTGATTCCAACTTCTGCAAGAGATGCAACGACATATTCCGCAACTGCCTTCTCATCGCCTTTACCGTCGCCGTAGTTGACGGATGGGATTCGAATGAGGTCCTGGCAGATTGAAATGGTCTCTTCTTCTAGCGTTGCAAATTCGTTGGTCATGGCTACATTCTCTACTATTCTCGAGCAAGAGCCCATGTTTTGCGTGAGAGGCGAGGCATTGCTATCCTTGCCGCGGTAATTCACCCCCATCACATAGGCTTTGCTTATTCGTGGCGGGGACACTCGTCCGGGTGGCGGAATTGGCAGACGCGCTAGCTTGAGGTGCTAGTTCTCGCAAGGGATTAGGGGTTCAAGTCCCCTTTCGGACACAAGGATTGTTCAATTTCTGTGAAATCTGAACAGTTGAAATGGAGCGCTGTATGCAACTTCAACAGGCTCTCGCACTTATACGAGATATACCTGATTTCCCAGCTCCAGGGGTTCTCTTCAAGGACATCACACCGCTCCTCGCCAACGCCTCGGCTTTTGACGCCATAACACAAGAACTCGCTGGAGATTCATCTGCCTATTCTCATGTCGTAGGCGTTGAGGCTCGTGGATTTATCTTGGGTGCTGCAATCGCATCGAAGACTCATAAGGGTTTCGTGCCATTACGTAAGGCCGGAAAACTTCCACACACAACCATTTCAAAGAGCTATGGTCTTGAATACGGAACCGATGTCATTGAAGCACATATTGATGCAGTCGTATCAGGTGATGAGGTGCTCCTCGTCGATGATGTTCTGGCAACCGGTGGAACGCTGATTGCATCCATTGAATTGATTGAGGAACTCGGCGCTTCAATCTCTGAAGTAGTTGTTCTCTATGAAATTTGTGCGCTACAAGGTCGTGAACGCATAATGGAGAAGTTCCCGAACATCACTATTCGCGCGGTGGTCGCCGAGTAAATGCGCATTCCTCAGATTCAAGCTCTCAGGGCACTCGCCGCAATTCTCGTACTTCTCTTCCATGCCAGCCTCGTTGGCGGCGGATATATCGGCGTCGATATTTTCTATGTAATCTCTGGATATTTGATCACGGGCCTCATCGTGCGCGAGATTGAAGAACGAAGTGGATTAAATTTTAAAGCCTTCTATCTCAGACGGATAAAGAGACTTCTACCAACTTCATTTTCAATTCTTATGGTGACTGCGATTGTCTCGTGGTCTTTGTATCCCGGCACAATGCGAGAAGAGCTCGGTAAGGACATTTTCGCCGCGGCCATCTATGTCTCCAATTTCCTCTTCGCCTTCTGGCAGATGGACTATCAGAATCTCAATGCGATTCCGCCGGTTGTCATTCACTTCTGGTCTCTTGCGGTTGAAGAGCAGTTCTATCTCTTCTGGCCAGTCATCGTTCTCGTTGCCTATAAGACCGGTGGGCGTAGAAACCTCTTCAAGGTAATTGGCCTCATCACTCTTGGATCTTTTCTCTTGAGTCTTTACCTCACCGAGCGCTCACCTATCTGGGCTTTCTATGCGCTACCTACTCGCGCGTGGGAACTTGGAATCGGTGCGCTGTTATTGGCTATTCCGAAGAAATACAAACTCTCGGTCGTCTATCCGTGGGCGGCCCTTGCACTGATTGTTTACGCATCCATTTTCTACACCGATAAAACTCCATTTCCTGGAACAGCAGCGATCGCCCCAGTTATAGGGACAGCTGCAGCAATCGCCTCGATATCTTCTTGGCCACGAATACTCAACTATTTCAGCAATCTTCGTTTCACCCAATGGCTAGGAGAGATTTCTTATCCTCTCTATCTCTGGCATTGGCCGTTATTAGTTATTCCGATGGTGTATCTCGGCCGTGGACTCCATATTTACGAACGTGCACTTGCCATTCTTGGAACACTGCTACTCGCTGATATGACTCATCGATTTATCGAACAACCACTTCGCCACATTTCGTTATCCCCTAAGAAAATAGTCTCTGGTGCAGTAATTGCCACGCTGGTAGCTACAGGTACAGGACTAGCGATCTCGGCTAGTGCGAACAGCACAATCACCTTAAGCACAGGTGAGAGCTACTCTCTAGACGAGATTATGGCCAAGCCCCAGGTTTATCTCGATGACTGCCATGTCAATAATGGAGAAACTCTCTCCGGAGGTTGCACATATGGACCTGACAGTCCAACGAAGGTGATTCTCTTCGGTGATTCTCATGCAGCGCAATGGATGCCAGTGCTCGAAGAGCTCGCGTATAAGAAGAACTTTCAACTTATCTCTCTCACAAAATCTGCTTGTCCGGGACCTGCTGTGGTGAAGGTCGAGACAGGTGAATATAAGAATGCAGATTGCTCCGAATGGCGAAAGAATTCGATTGCTCGTATTCGCGCAACAAAACCAATGGCCGTTATTGTCAGTGGAATGCAGCACTTTGAACTTCCACCTGGTTATTCAAGCCGTGCTGATTGGTGGAGAGAAGGTGAAGCAAAGACTTTTGCTGCACTTCAAGGATCTTCCAAACATATTATCTATATTGCAGATACGCCTCATCCATTACGCGACATTCCAAGTTGTGTTGCAGCAGGACGTATTGATAAGTGCAATACAACGGAGCCATCAGAAGTGATCTTCTCCCCCGGATGGCAGCAGATAAATCCAACCTCATGGTTCTGCGCGCAGACATGCCCTGCTGTTATTGATGGCGTAGTTGTGTACCGTGATGCGTCGCACATCAGTGTGCGAGGAGCGAAATTAGTAGAGCCGCAATTACTCAGCACGCTCATTTCACTCGGCCTCTTCGCTTCAAAGTGAGATTTTCTCTGCCTATCGTGGCAGGATGTCGCCATGGCTGAGCTCATTTACTACTGCGGAACCATGGATAGTGGAAAGTCGACGCTCGCGTTACAGACAGCCCATAACCATCAAAGTCGCGGTCGCGGTGGTCTGATCTTTACAAGTCAGGACCGTGCGGGGTCTGGAGTGATCTCTTCACGCCTGGGACTTCAAAGCCCTGCCGTTGAAGTGGTTCCAGGTTTCGATATTCATAAATTGGTGGTCGACAAGCTTTCTATGGGCGAACGTATCGACTACATCATCTGCGATGAGGCTCAATTCTATGAACCAAGTCAGATCGATGGCCTAGCTCGAATTGTCGATGGCCTTGGGATCGATGTCTACGCCTTTGGAATTCTGGCGGATTTCCGCACGAAGCTCTTCCCTGGGTCTGCGCGTCTCGTTGAACTTGCCGACCGTGTCAATACCCTGCAGGTTGAAGCGCTCTGCTGGTGCGGTTCACGTGCAACGCACAATGCACGTACTGTCAACGGTGTGATGGTGACTGAGGGTGAACAAGTAGTTGTCGGCGATGTGAGTAAGAGTGACGAAGTTGCGTATGAGGTTCTCTGTCGTCGCCACCACATGCGCCAAGTTACAGCTCGCGCATCACGCGCGGGACATATCTCCACCGATCCATTGCCATTCGGCGATAGATAGCTAGAAAGCGTGCACGACTGTTGAAATCAGTGGTGCCAAGAAGAGCGCTGGCAGAAGGTTGGCTACTGCAATCTTTTTAATATCCAAGAGCCTTAAACCGATTCCCACCAGCATCAAGCCGCCACAGATTGTCATTGCATCAATTTGATATTGCTCTAGGACATTTCCAGCAAGCCAGCCGACTAGAGTCCAGGCCCCTTGATAGATTGCAAGAGGAATAATAGAAGCTGCGACTCCCCACCCAAGCGTTGAGGCAAATGCCATAGCGGCAAAGAAGTCGAGGGACGATTTCAACAATAGTTGATCAATGCCTTGCGACATTCCGTCGCTAATACTGCCCAAGATTGCCAAGGGGCCGATCAGAAAAAGAAGAGATGCAGTGACAAAGCCCTCCACAAAGGGACTCTCCGCTGATGCCTTAAACTTTTTGCGGAGAGTTTCGCCAAAGACATCGAGGCGGCTCTCTAATTTCAGAGCTGTTCCAATAAATCCACCGACAAGCATGGTGAGCAAAATTACGAGCAGTGGCGACCCCTGAGGAAGTGCGGAGTTAAATTCGTGGGACCACAGTGGAATCAGCGCTCCCACCGCTCCTAAGATGGTGATTAAACCAAGTACATCGGTTATGGACTTCTGAGATTGCGTGCGCAAACGATGGCCCACGGCAATACCAAGTGTGGCCCCGACAATAATTGCAACTAAATTAATGACGGTACCTAATCCGATAAACATCTGCGCAGTATAGACTCAAGGAATGCGCTCACTGCTGAAGTTCATTGCACCACATAGGACTATTCCTCATACGCCTTGGCGTGCTGAGCACCGTTGGCAGTTATCTTGGCAGCGCGTTGCAATTCTCTTCTTTGGGCTAGCCATCTTCGGGCTCGGTGATTCGTTGTTGGTACAGGGAAATGCGGGTAACGCGCCATGGACCGTCTTTGCTCAAGGGCTTTCATTAAAGACAGATTGGCCGCTCGGTTTTTCTACAGCAATTATTTCGCTCTGTGTACTTCTCATCTGGATTCCGTTAAAAGAGAGACCAGGTTTTGGAACACTTTCCAATATTGTTCTGATTGCCTCATTTATCCAAGTAGGAATCTCTATATTCCCGCTTCAGCATTCATTGGTAACTGGAGTTCTCTTTGATCTTCTGGGCATCACACTTGTAGGAATTGGATCTTCTCTCTACATCACCTGCGGACTCGGCCCGGGACCTCGAGATGGCGCAATGACTGGCCTACATCGCGTGACCGGTGTTCGTGTCGGTCGAGTGCGACTTGGGATTGAGGTCACAGTTTTGGTAATTGGATGGCTTATGGGAGGTACGGTCGGGTTGGGGACTCTCCTTTTCGCCCTATTAATCGGTGAATCAATCGCTATTTCCTTGGGGGTCGTGGCGCGTCTGACCGGTCGGTAATAACGACTTCTCTTAAACTACGAGTATTCCCTCGGTCTGTGAGCCGTCATTTCACACGGGGTCGCAAACACCCCCGTTAACAAAATCAGGAAGGTCGACCATGCTCGATAGTTTCTTTAAAATATCTGAACGTGGATCCACGGTAGGCCGTGAGGTACGAGGCGGGCTCGTCACATTCTTCACAATGGCATATATCGTGGTCCTCAACCCACTCATCATTGGTTACACACCAGATAAGTACGGCAATTTCATTGGCGGAGGCAAAGAGCCTCACCTTGCACTCATTGCCGCAGCTACAGCTCTCGTAGCAGGAATTCTTACAATTCTTATGGGCGTCGTGGGGCGCTACCCCCTTGCTCTTGCAACCGGCCTTGGTCTTAACACCTTCGTCGCTGTTGTTATCGCAAAGCAGATGTCTTGGCCAGATGCGATGGGTCTGATCGTTCTAGAAGGTTTGATCATCACTGTTCTAGTTCTCACAGGTTTCCGTACCGCTGTATTTAAGGCTGTTCCTGGTCAACTCAAGATTGCAATCTCGGTTGGTATTGGTCTCTTCATTGCTCTTATCGGTCTAGTCGACTCCGGTTTCGTACGTCGCACAGGTGCCGGACCAGTTCCTGTCACACTCGGCGCAGATGGCACCCTTGTCGGTTGGCCAATCATCGTCTTTGCACTTGGCCTCTTCTTAATGATCGGCCTTATGGTGAAGAAGACTAAGGGTGCTCTTCTTATCGGTATAGCATCAGCGACAGTTCTCGCAGTTGTGCTCGAGAAGGCATTCAAAATCGGCCCAAGCTTCATCTCTCCAACAGAGTTCAACCCAAAGGGTTGGTCACTCAACGTACCGGCAACACCGAAGGATGGTTGGGTATCAACGCCTGACTTCAGCCTGCTAGGTCATTTCAGTCTCTTCGGTGGATTTAAGGAAATCAGCCTCGTCGCTGCAGTTCTCCTCGTCTTCACCCTCCTACTCTCTGACTTCTTTGACACTGTAGGTACGGTCACTGCTATCGGTCACGAAGGCGGACTCATTGATAAGGATGGAAACATTCCTTACAACGAGCAGATTCTTCTCGTTGACTCACTCGCAGCAGTTGCAGGTGGCGCAGCAAGCATTTCATCTAACACGAGCTACATCGAGTCTGCTTCAGGAGTCGGTGAAGGTGCGCGCACAGGCCTGGCATCAGTTGTGACTGGAGTCTGCTTCTTGCTCACTACGCTCTTCGCTCCACTCGTGGCGATGATTCCTTATGAGGCTGCTACTCCAGCGCTTGTGATAGTTGGTTTCTTGATGATGACACAGATCAGTGGAATTGACTGGTCTGATTACGGAATTGCCATTCCAGCGTTCCTCACAATTATCTTGATGCCATTTACCTATAACATCTCAGTAGGTATCGGAGCTGGCTTTATTTCACATGTAGTCATCCGCACACTCCAGGGACGTCGTAAAGAGATTCACCCGCTGCTCTTAGTAGTTGCAGGACTCTTCATTATCTTCTTCCTACAATCACCAATCGATACTTGGATTGGTTAATCTCGCTCTAAAGTAAGAAATCCCCCATATGGCGCTTTGCCATGTGGGGGATTTTTTATTGCAACATCCAATCAACAGGTTCTCTATTAAGGCCGATCAGAATCTCATTTGCCCGTGAGAATGGCTTCGAACCGAAGAATCCACGCCGTGCTGATAGCGGGCTTGGATGAGGAGATTCAACTACCTCGCTAAATATCGACGCCAGCTCCTTCGCGTAATTTCCCCATAAAATTGCCACAACTTTACGGGAGGACAAATATTGAGCGATGTCGAAGGTGAGCGCCTTCCACTCTGAGTCAAGATGAGCATTTCTCTCCCCCACAGCAGTTGTGAGAGTTCGATTCAAAAGCAGAACACCATTTTCAGCCCAACGCGTGAGATCAGGATTATTGGGACGGGGCAGGTTGAGATCGTTGGAATACTCGGTGAAGATATTTCTCAAGGAGGCAGGAATTGCCTGTCCTTCTTGCGATGAAAAGGCGAGACCATCGGCAATCCCCTCACCTGGATATGGGTCCTGGCCAACGATAACTACCTTGACTTCATTGAGCGGGTATCTGAATGCTCGAAAGATATTCTCGCGTGCAGGAGAAATCGCAATCCCTTCTAAGGACTCCAGAATTGATTGAATGATGCCTATCTTGGTTGCAAAGAATGGCTGCCAAGAAGGATGAACTTCTTTCAGTGAAAAACTCATTAACGAGCTCTAGCGAAGAATCTCTCACCTTCACGTGATACCGAGATATCGATTCCGAAGATAGCTGACACGTGTTCGCTGGAGATGACATCGGCAATTGGTCCGGAAACGGCGATTAAGCCATCCTTGAGAATCAGCGCATGCGTTGTACCAACTGGAATCTCTTCTATATGGTGGGTTACAAGAATCGAAGCTGGCGCCAATGGATCACTTGCAAATATTGAAAATCTACGCAAAAGGTCTTCCCTGCCTCCTAGATCGAGACCTGCGGCAGGCTCATCAAGAAGGAGTAGTTCTGGGTCTGCCATGAGAGCGCGCGAAATTTGGACTCGTTTCTTTTCGCCTTCACTGAGTGTTCCATATTTACGATCAGCCAGATCTCGGACTCCGAAAGTAGTAAGTAGCGCGACAGCGCGAGATTCATCCCAGAGGTCATAAGCTTCATTCCATCTGCCAAGAACTGCGTAAGCAGCTGTCAGTACAACGTCTCGGACTACTTCATCACTGGGGATATCTTCAGAGATTAATGCACCGCAAATACCAATACGAGTTCGCAATTCAGCGAGATCAATCTTGCCCATTTCATTGTCAAGAACATGCACCGTTCCAGTGGATGGGAAGAAACGTGTAGCAAGAATCTGGAGCAGAGTTGATTTACCAGCTCCATTGGGACCAAGAACGACCCACCGTTCGCCTGGACGAATTGCAAATGTGAGCGGGCCAAGAATGGATCTATCTCCACGACGCACAGACACATCGCGGAGCTCTAGTACATACTCACCGGCCATGCGAGCACGATATATCTTTCATAGTGAAATCTCGCGCAATAATTGCAGATTGAAAGAGTGATTCGTACTAATCTGGCCTCATGAGCAGCGAAAAAAGCCAGTTTACGGGGTTAATTCTCCTTTCCGGAGTTGATACACCGGGCATAACACAGGCTCTCTTTGAGACCCTCTCCCCTTTTGCTGTCACTGTTCTGGATATCGAACAAGTTGTAGCTAGGGACCGAGTCATTCTTACGGTCTTGATTTCACTGAATCCGGATCACCGACTGGCAATCGATGAGGATCTCAATCTCTGTGCTGAAAAGCTTGGAGTCGATATCGCCACTTCGTTTCAGGTACAAGAAGGCGCAACGATTGCGGCGAAAACTGGCCTCATGCATGTTGTTGCACTCGGTAACCCGTTACATCCTGCAGCCATCAGTGCAATTGCATCTGAGATCGCAGAACATGGTGGAAATATCGAACGCATTCATCGCACAGCTAGCTATCCCATCACTGCCATCGAATTTGTTGTCTCTGAAGTTGACCATGATTGTATTCGTCCCTCTCTGGCTCAGGTGGCAAATAAGCACTCTGTAGATGTTGCGGTCTCTCCTGGTGGTTTGATGCGGTGGGCTAAGAAGTTAGTTGTGATGGATGTGGATTCAACTCTGATTCAACAAGAGGTAATCGAGCTCCTCGGCGCTAAAGCTGGTAAAGGCGCAGAGATTAAAGCAGTAACCGATCGCGCTATGGCTGGAGAGTTAGATTTTGAGGCAAGCCTTCGCGCACGCGTTGCGCTTCTCGCTGGTCTTCCAGCTTCTGTGATTGATGAAGTCCGTGATGAGATAGTCCTTACACCCGGAGCCCGCACTCTCGTCACTACACTCAAAAAGCTTGGTCATAGCGTTGCAGTAGTTAGCGGCGGCTTCACAGCCGTTATCGAACCGATGCTTCACGATCTAGGAATCTCTCATTATCGTGCCAACACTCTTGAAGTTGTCGATGGGAAAATCTCAGGGAATGTTCTTGGAGCTGTTATCGACCGCGCAGCAAAGGCAACTGCACTTCGAGAATTCGCCGCAATTGAAGGCGTTTCACTCGAACAAACTATCGCTATTGGAGACGGTGCAAACGATTTAGACATGATTGCAGCGGCAGGTTTAGGTATCGCATTTAATGCAAAGCCAGCGGTGAAAGCCGCTGCTGATAGCAGTCTCAGCGCACCATATCTTGATTCGGTGCTTTATCTTCTCGGCATTACTCGTGAAGAGGTCGAAGAAGCTGGCGCAACGCGTAAATAATTAAAGGCGGCAAGCATGGATATCGGTGACGAGAATGCCACGGGCACCGAGCGCCCAGAGCTCATCCATCAATCGATTAGTCTCAGTGCGCAGGACCATTGCACGCACTGCTACCCATTCTTCCTTCTGTAGCGGGGAAATCGTTGGGGATTCAAGTCCCGGTGTGATTGCGCAAGCTCTCTCCACTGATGTCTTAGGTACATCGTAATCAAGGAGTACATATTGACGAGCGGTCACTACGCCTTGAAGGCGACGAATAAGAATGTCGAGGCCTGCAGGAATATCTGAACCTGGACGCTTAATCAGGATTGCCTCTGAGGTGAGTATTGGATCTCCGAAAACTTCTAGCCCAGCTTGACGCAAGGTATTTCCAGTGCTGACGACATCTGCAATCACATCTGCAACTCCGAGGCGAACGCTACTTTCAACAGCCCCATCAAGGCGAACAACAGATGCAGAGACTCCACGTCCGGATAGATAATTTTCTACTAAGCCCGGATACGCTGTTGCTACGCGCTTGCCAGAGACTCTATCGAGCGAGAGCCCGGAGCCTGCAGGACCTGCGAAGCGAAATGTAGAACCACCAAAATCAAGTGCAAGAACTTCCTGCGCATCTGCGCCAGAGTCGATGAGCAAGTCTCGACCGGTAATTCCTGCTTCAAGTTCTCCAGAGCCAACATAAATCGCGATATCGCGTGGGCGAAGATAGTAAAACTCGACGCCGTTGGTGGGATCTGCAAGTACGAGATCACGCGAATCTGTGCGCTGACGATAGCCAGCTTCCTTCAAGATAGCGATGGATGCATCAGCGAGAGAACCCTTATTGGGAACGGCAATTCTTAACATTGTGTAAACCGACTCTCTCTATAGGTAACGATAGATATCGTCTGGAGTTAATCCGCGGGCGAGCATCAAAGTCTGAAGGTGATAGATCAATTGGCTTATCTCTTCGGCAAGCGCATCATTACTTTCGTGTTCTGCGGCGAGCCACACCTCGCCAGCTTCTTCAAGAATCTTCTTGCCTATTGCGTGAACCCCGGCATCAACGGCCGCGACAGTTCCCGACCCCTCTGGGCGAGATTCAAGCTTTGCAACGAGTTCTGCCCAAAGGGTATCGAATGACTTCATGGGCTAATTCTACTAGAGAGCGGCAGTTGCTCTCTCTGAATTACTGATACGAAGCCATGAGATAAAACCCCATATGACGAACGGAAGATAAATCGCATAGAGCGTTCCGGTCGGGAAATAGCCATTCTTGAAAGCAAAGGGCACGCCCACGAGATCTACTGCAATCCAGACAAGCCAAAACTCTACATACCCACGGCTCATTCCATAAGTAGCAAGTGCAGTTCCCGTGAAGATCCACGTATCAACAAAAAGCCATTGGCCACTCTCTCCGAGTGCCTTGAATATCTGTGTTGAGATTAGGAAGAAGACAATGATGATTGGTATGAGAATCATCTTCTCGCGACGAGTGGTCCAACGAGGCTCTACTGCAGGGGTTCCGAGGATTCCATTGCGCTTGTGAAGTGACCAACGAATCCAGCCGTAAGCGCTGACGACGATGAGGAGAAGGTTGCGACTTGCTTGGCCATAGAAATTTGCGTGTTGTGAATCATCACCGAATGAGAAGACCGCTCCAAGAAACACCGTGAAGAGGAGGGCATCTCCAATTATTCCGACTGGCCAGGCAGAGACTCTTCGGCGCATGCCAAGGATTGCACTGGTAAGTCCCAACATTCCGCCGATAACTTCCCGGACTGCAATAGATTTACTTCCGAATGAGATTGTTGACTCGAAGAGCCATTGAAGTACTAACACGTATCTCCTCTAGTAACTTGAAGCTATTGCTGTGTGACGTAGCGCGAGAACCATGGCTGCGGGATCATCGGCGTTGAAGACGGCGCTTCCGGCGACAAAGGTATCTGCACCAGCCTCTGCTGCGCGCGCTATCGTCTCTATCGAAATGCCGCCATCAACTTGAAGCCAGATAGGGCGATCACCAATGAGCTTCCTCGTAGCTTGAATTTTCGGAATCATGGATTCAATAAATGCCTGTCCCCCGAAACCAGGTTCAACCGTCATGATCAAAAACATATCAACATCATCGACAAAATCTGAATATTCAGTAATTGAGGTGCCGGGCTTTAAAGCTATCGCAGCGCGTGCACCAGCAGCTCTGATCCCGCGTGCAGTCGAACGAATATCTGTCGCAGCTTCGACATGAAAGGTAACACTCGCACTGCCTGCTTCTGCATATGCGATTGCAATCTCGTCAACTTCGGCAACCATCAGATGGGAATCGACTGGAATGGGGCAAGCTGTGATGATGTCGCGTGCAGCATCGAAGTCAAAAGTGAAATTAGGGACAAAGATGTTATCCATTACATCGAGATGAATGAAATCAGAGACGCTTGAAATCTTTGCAATCTCATCGTTGAGATGCGAGAAATCAGCATTGAGAATGCTCGGCGTAATTCTCACTTCTCTCGTCATAGCCTTAGGTTATTTCGACTTTTGAAAGATAGCGAGGAACATGGAGTCAGTGTTGTGAAGATGTCCCCATAGAGAGAGTGCGCCATCTCGAGTTGCATCATGCAATCCACTTGGGAGCCACTGATCTACTGGAACGAGTGTCAGTTCGGGATGTCTCTTCATAATATCCTTCACCTGGCCTGATGTCTCAGCAAAATGTGGAGAACATGTTGCGTATCCAAAGAATCCGCCAGGATTGAGAACACCAATCGCAGCATCGCTCAGCTCGCGTTGCAGTTGGAGAAGTGGTGCTACATCCTTCAAAGTACGTCGCCATCGGACCTCAGGTCTTCTTCTCAAAGCGCCTAGACCCGAACAAGGAACATCAGCGAGTACAGCATCAAAAGTTCGACCATAGGAAGCGATTTCTCGACCATCTCCCACAATCACGCCAAATTTTCCGATGACGTTCTTCACCAGTTTTGCTCGTGGCTCTGAAATTTCATTAGCAACGAAGTCGCGACCACTGATCTCACAAATATGCGAAAGCAGTGCTGCCTTACCACCAGGTCCAGCACAGAGATCTAGGGTTGTTTGAGCATCTTGACTGACTCTTGCAAAGATATCTGCAACTAACTGTGAGCCTTCATCTTGGACACCGGCCTTGCGATGACGAATGACTTCTAGAGAACCGGGAGCGCCGTGAAATCTTGCACCGTATGGTGAGAACTCTGTCTTAGTAGCGCCTAAGGCGACGAGCTCATCCTGAGTTGAGTCACCTGGCCACGCTACGAGGGTCGGAAGTGCTGGAGTGTTGTTCGATCGCAATTCATCCTCAACTCGATCGACATTTTTAAGAAGATCAAAATAGGAAGAGACTATCCACTCAGGATGGGAGTACTCGATTGCCAGGCGTGCGACCGGATCGCTCATTGCGCGAACAGGCTCGAGCCAAGAATCGAGTTCACGAGCGCTGGCCTTTCGCATGAGCGCGTTTACGAAACTACCCTTCGACTCCCCTAATTGCTTGCGAGCCACATCAACGGTTGCCGAGACCGCCGCATGCATAGGTGTGCGCATTCCAAATATCTGGTGGGCTCCCATTCGTGCCAGATCCACGATATCTGGATCGACATCTCGCCACGGACGGTCACTAATCGACGCGAAGATGTAATCGTAGAGACCTTGCATTCTGATAGTTCCGTATACAAGTTCTGTAATGAAGCCTTTATCACGTTCATCCATCTTTGATGCAGTCAGAGCTTGCGGCAACAAAAGGTTGGAGTACCCGTTGCGCTGGTTTACCTCTGAGATGATGTCATAGGCAAGAAGCCTCGGCGCGTCAGGACGAGGCTTGGTGAACTGCTTCGGCGGAAAATTACTCACAATGATCTCCTGGTTGTAAACGAGCGCCATTTGCCCAGGCCGTAGCAGAGCTCTGTGATTTACCGACACTTGTAATGAAGCCAATTTCTAGCGCCGTGGTTGAAGTACCAATCAGAATTTTCTTCTCTTTGAGAACTATTGCACCTGGTTCAATGTGCTCTGAGGTCATGACAGGAGCGGCGATTTTGATAGGCGATCCTCTGAAGTCGGTCCATGCCCCAGGATTGCTGGTAAATGCTCGTATCTTCGCACTGACTTGCGCTGCAGGCAGATGCCAATCAATACGTCCTTCTTCGCGACTCAGTTTGAGAGCTCGAGTGGCTCCTATCGAGGATTGCGGTTGAGGTCTTTCTCCGCGTTCAATCTTCGCAAGAGTCTCCAACACAGCACCCACACCCAGGTCGCCTAGTTCAACAAATAACTCGTCGCTCGTGATGTCCTTATCCAACGCGAAACGATGCATCGTGTAAATCGGACCTGTATCCATACCTGCATCTAATTGAAAGACAGTGACGCCAGTGACAGCATCCCCAGCTTCGATGGAACGCTGTACAGGAGCAGCACCACGCCATCGAGGTAGCAGCGAGAAATGAAGATTGAGAAATCCATGACGAGGAATGGCGAGAATTGATTCAGGTATGAGCACTCCGTAGCCAATTGTGACCACACATTCAACGCCTTCCACGGCGGTCGCAATCTCCTCCTTTGAATCCGGGCGAAGTAGAGGCACTTGATGTGCGAGAGCCCATTCAGAGACTGGTGTGGGTGTAAGTACCTTTCCACGACCTGCTGGTCTATCCGGCTGGGATATAACAGCAACTAACTCGTGAGAGCTTGCGAGAAGCGCTTCAAGAGTCGGAATGGCTAGCGCGGGTGATGCGGCGACAGCAACG
>NZ_JBJTMK010000126.1:0-20026 GCF_046070465.1 Candidatus Planktophila sp.
AGAAAGTGCATAAGCGCAGCTACTTGGCAAAGCCACGTATCGTCGTCTGCGTTCCATCAGGTATCACCGGTGTAGAACAGCGCGCAGTCAAGGATGCTGGTTATGCAGCTGGCGCACGTAAGGTCTACATCATCGAAGAGCCAATGGCTGCAGCAATCGGTGCAGGACTTCCGATCCACGAACCAACAGGTAATATGGTTGTTGATATCGGAGGCGGAACCACTGAAGGTGCAGTTATCTCACTCGGTGGCATCGTGACCGCTCTCTCAATCCGCGTCGGTGGAGATGAGCTCGATCAGTCGATTATTAACTGGGTAAAGCGCGAATATTCACTCCTTTTGGGTGAGCGCACAGCTGAAGAGATCAAGATGGCTATCGGTTCTGCATTCCCACTTCAGGGCGAGAACGACGCAGAGATTCGTGGTCGCGATCTCGCAACTGGACTTCCAAAGACAATCGTTGTGACAGCAGCAGAGATTCGCAAGGCACTTGAAGAGCCTGTCAATGCAATCGTTAACGCTGTTAAAGGAACTCTCGATAAGTGTCCACCAGAGCTTTCTTCAGATCTTATGGATCGTGGAATAGTTCTTACCGGTGGAGGAGCACTTCTTAAAGGGCTCGACGAGCGTCTTCGTCGCGAAACAGGAATGCCAATTCACATTGCAGACCGTCCACTCGATGCAGTCGTAGAAGGTTCCGGTAATTGCATTGAAGAATTCGAAGCCCTTGAAAAGGTTTTGATTTCCGAGCCACGTCGCTAAAGGTCTTTAACCCGTGCGTTATGGTGGCGACAATCGTGGTCGCTTACTACTGATCGTATTAATTGTTACATCGCTCTTTTTGATCACTCTCGATCTTCGCGGCGTGCAAGTAATCGACGGTATTCGCACAGGTACTCAGACTGCACTCACACCAGTTCAGCGCGCAGGCTCTTGGATTGTTTCTCCTTTCCGCAACTTCCTCTCTGATGTCACCCATCTTGGTCGTACTCGCAATCAAATTGAGAAGCTGAAGGAAGAAAACGATGCGCTGCGTCTGGCTCTGCTTAATCGCAAAGTTGCTGATGCTGAGTTAAGTCAACTGAAGAACGTACTGGATCTTGCAGGCAATGGTGGATTTACAGTTGTTGGAGCAAAGGTAATTTCTCAGGGTGCCAGCACATCATTTACGCAGACACTTACGATTGATGCCGGAAGCACATCTGGCATTCATACAAACATGACCGTTATCTCGGGTTTTGGCTTAGTGGGTGTGGTCAAGATTGCCTATGCCAATAGCGCTGTTGTGCAGCTGGCATCAGACCCAGCGTTTCGTGTAGGTGCACGTATTGCTGGCACGCAACAAATTGGAATTCTCAGCGGCCAAGGCACTCGCAAGGGTGTTTTGCAACTGCTTGATAACACCACTGAGGTAAAGGTGGGGGATGCAATTCTTGCTCGCGGTAGCAATAACGGCCGACCATTCGTGCCGGGTGTTCCGATTGGTGAAGTAACTGCAGTAGATAACTCTGCAAGTGCTGTGACGCAAACTGCTGATGTGAAGTTTTATACCAACTTCTCCACTCTAGGTATTGTTGCAGTTGTTGTCTCGGCACCGTCAGCAGATCCTCGCGACGCTCTAGTTCCAGCGAAGCCACGACCAACACCGATTCCAACAGTGACTGTCACAGCCACACCCAGCGCATCACCTTCAACTAAGAGCTAGCCAGCCATGATCTCGCGCAGATTTCTCTTCTCCTTGCCAATCTTCCTAGTTGTCTATCTGTTGCAAGAAGGATTCGTCACACAGATGCGACTTCCTGCCGGTGGCTTCTCACTAATTCTTATCTTTACCCTCGCGTGGGCCTCGATGAGCACACCAGAGATTGGTGCCCTGACAGGTTTCGGCGCTGGACTTTTGATGGATTTATCAGAAACATCGCCTGGTCCTTTAGGTCACTGGACCCTGGTTTTGATTCTCGTCTCTTTCGTTATCTCATTTCTCTCATATGGTGACGATCACGTTCGTGCCAATCCTTTGAACATTGTCTTTCTCGTCGTCGCAGGTGTGGTCGGTGCTCAATTGGCATTTGCACTCTTTGGGTTGTTACTCGGTCAACAACTCGGCAGCATCACACAGGTTATCTTCATCTGTTTTGGTACAGCATTCTGGTCGGCAATTGTGACGCCTCTGCTGTTGCCGATTATCTCTCGCATGCATGCACTTGTATTCGGAACGGCATCGCGCCTATGAACCAGCGTTCACGACTATCTCTTATCTTCTTACAAATCTTTATTGCCTCACTTCTTTTTGCTCTGATGGGCCGACTCTTTTATCTCCAAGTTGCTGCTGCTCCAAAATATAAAGATGCGGCGCTCTCTATTCAGAGTCGTGATGTTGTAACGCCAGCAACCCGTGGCTTGATTGTGGATTCATCAGGAGTGCCTTTAGCGCTGAATAAAGTGGGACTTGCTGTAACTGTCGATCGCACCAAGATTGATAAGCAGGGTGATAAGGGATATGCGGTTGTAAAAGATCTCTCGGATTTATTAGGACTTAACTTTGCAGATGTATGGCAGCGCACCAGATTATGTGGCGAGCTTCCTAAAGGTAAAAAGGCTGGATGTTGGACTGGTTCTCGCTTCCAACCTATTCCAATTACCAAGGAGGCCGATCCTCAGATTGCCCTACAGATTGTGGAACGTTCAGATAAGTTTCCAGGCATTTCAGCTACACCGATTGCAATCAGAAGTTATCCAGAGATTGCTGGAGTCAATGCTGCGCACTTATTAGGTTATGTAGGACCACTAACAGATTACGACCTGTCAGGAGCAAGTGGACGTTCTTATTTTAGATCCGAATCCATCGGAAAAGCAGGACTTGAGATTCAGTACGACAAATACTTGCGCGGTACACCTGGAATTAAGACGGTGATTGTTGACCGCAAAGAAGCCGTTACAAGCACTAGCCAGAATACAAAACCAATTCCTGGAAATCATCTTGTCACTAGTATTGATATACGCCTGCAGGCATCAGCCGAACAAGCTCTCGCTGATGCAGTACGTCGCGCCAAGGCATCGGGCCACTACGCAGATGGTGGTGCAGCAGTTGTTATGGATACAACCAACGGCGAGATTTTGGCTCTTGCCTCTTATCCAACATTCGATCCCAATGCATTCGAAAAGGGCCTCACAGTAAAAGAGGCCGAGAGTCTTTTTAGCGAAAAGACTGGCGTACCAGCGCTCAATCGCGCACTCCAAGGTCTCTACGCACCTGGTTCTACATTTAAAGCCGTTTCAGTTATTGCTGCAAGTGATGCAGGGTATTCGATGAATAAATCATATGACTGTCCTGCATCTGTTGAAGTTGGTACTCGCGTATTTAATAACTTCGAATCTAAGTCACAAGGCGTGTTGTCGATGAAGAAGGCGATGGCTGTCTCTTGCGACACGATTTGGTATCGCATCGCATTCGATGAGTGGTTGCGCGATGGTGGACTCAAACCAAAGTCCGGGGCTAATGATTACTTCTTTAATGCAGCAAAGCGCTTCCAGATGGGGGAGAAGACAGGTATTGATCTCCCTTCTGAATCGAAGAGCCGTTTGGCAGATCGCGAATGGCGCAAAGCTTGGTATGCGCAAAATAAGGATTTCTACTGCAACTATGGAGAGCGCACAACTAAGTCGCAACAGACTCCATTCTTAATTCAACTAGCAAAAGAGAATTGCGTAGATGGTGACAAAGTTCGCGCAGGTGACGCTGTGAACTTCTCCATCGGCCAGGGAGATACCGTTATCACGCCAATCAAGTTGGCGCAGATGTATGCCGCCATTGCTAATGGCGGAACTATCTGGAAGCCAACAGTTGCCAAGGCGATTATCTCTAACAACGGTAAAGTCATTAAAACTTTCCAGCACGAGAAACTTGGCGATATCGGAGTCTCTCCAGAGATTATCGCTTTCTTGCATGATGCTCTTCATGAGGTAACTGTTTCCGGAACCTCAGCAGGAGTCTTTGCTGGTTTCCCACTTGCAACTGCAGGCAAGACTGGCACTGCTCAAGTATTCGGTAAGAATCCAAACGGCCGTGCAAAAGATGACTCAGCTTGGTATGCCTCCTTTGCTCCTGCCGCAAAGCCTCGATATGTCGCAGTCATGATGGTGAGTCAAGGTGGATTCGGAGCAAGTACATCTGCCGTAGGAGTTCGAAAGATTTTTGAGACTCTCTTCGGAGTTAAGGGCGGCAAAGTGGATCAAAGTGCCCAGCTATTCAAAAATAACGTCCCTCCTATTAAATTACCTAAGATTTCACCAGCTACACGACCTGCAGGGGAGAAGAAGAAATGAGCTCACTTCTCTATCGCAACCCATATCGCCGCGCTCGTAAGCAATCAGCATTTTCCGGTTTTGACCCGGTGCTTACTGTCGCGGTCGCAATCTTGCTCTTGATGGGAACTCTGCTCGTTTACGCAGCAACTCGCAATTGGTATGCAGCAAATGGTTTAGATCCTCAGTATTACCTCAAGCGCCATGTCATCAATATCGTGATTGGCATCTTGCTTGCATGGGGAACAACGGTTATTGATTACCGTTTGCTTCGCGCCTACACGCCAGTGCTGTGGGGTCTGGGTGTACTAGGTCTCGCCTTTGTTTTGATTCCAGGTCTCGGTTCTGAAGTAAATGGTGCGCAGGCCTGGATTCCGTTGCCTGGTGGTTTCCAAATCCAACCAGCAGAGCTTGCAAAGATTTCTATCATCGTGGGTCTTTCAATGTTGTTATCTGAGCGCAGCCATAACTCCGATGAACCAACGAACAAAGATATTCTTCGAGCGCTTGCTGTCGCTGCACTACCAATCCTTCTGATTCTGCTGCAGCCAGATATGGGAACAGTCTTTATCATTAGTGCATCTGTTGTTGCCATCCTCGGAATTTCCGGAGCACCCGTGAAATGGGTCGCAGGTCTTCTGATCTTGGCGGTAGCTGGTGGAATCGTTGCGACCAAATCTGGCGTTATCAGTGAGTACCAAGTAAAGCGACTTCAATCGTTCGTAGATCCTAACGCTGATTCACAAGGAGCGGGATATCAATTACGTCAGGCTCGTATCACTGTCGGCTCTGGTGGTTTTCTCGGTACAGGTTTATTTAACGGCCCACAAACCAATGGACGCTTTGTTCCGGAACAGCAGACTGACTTTATCTTTACCGTTGCTGGCGAAGAGCTTGGTTTTCTAGGAAGCGGATTTATTATCTTGCTCTACATCATCATCTTGATGAGAGCATTTGGAATTGCGCGACGATCATCGGACCCTTACGGACAGATGGTTTGTACCGGTGTCATTGCATGGTTTGCGTTCCAAACTTTTGAAAATATTGGAATGACTCTGGGGTTAATGCCGATGACCGGTGTTCCGCTGCCATTTATGTCGTATGGCGGATCCAGTATGTTCGCCAACCTGATTGGCTTCGGACTTCTGCAGAATGTCCACGTCCGCCATCGAGGCTAATTTCCACGCTTAATTTCGTGGTGAATAGGACATTTCACCCTTCCTCTGCCATACTTAGGTCACATCTTGAGCGCGGCCAGCGATCTCTATCGCGCCTCGCGGCTTAAGAACCACACTAGATTTTGAAATGAAGGTATTTTTATATGGCTATTGAGCCAAAAACTCCCCGTAAAAAGGCTGTAAAAAAGAGTTCTAAGAAGACTTTAGCTCCTGTCTCCGACTCAGAAAAAGTCACTGAGGTGGCAGGGGTTCCAGATCAGGTTGAGACGACAGAGGTTGCGTCTGCTCCGAAGACCCGTAAGAAAGCTGCCGCTGTTCCAGTTCCGGTCTTTCAAGCTCCCACTCCCGATAAGGCGCCAGCGAAAACTCGTAAGGCAACTGCCAAAGTTGCAAAAGAAGAGCCGCTTGAAGATAAAGAACCTGTCGCTCAAGATTCACCAGAGTCCACATCAGATTCGGAAAGTCGTTCTTCTCGTAACCGCCGTCGCCGTCGTGGTGGCCGCGGACGTCGTAAGCCAAATGGCGTTGAAGGCGTCAATGACGATGAGAACTCAACGGATTCAGAGGATTCAGCTGATGATTCAGAAGAGACGACAGATGCTGATGGCACAACACATCGACGTCGACGTCGCCGTCGCGCAACTGGCGAAGGAGTAACACCGGGGGAGACCATCGACGAAGATGGCGTCGTCACAGTTGTTAAGGTCCGAGAAGTTCGCGAAAAGACAGAGCGCCCAACACGTGAGCGCTCAACTCGCGATCGTAACTCTCGCAATTCTCGCGATCGAGGTGGTCGTGATCGCAATGATTCCTACCGTGAGCCATACCGTCGCCGCGGAACAATTCTTACCGATGCCGACTTCTTAGCTCGCCGAGAAAACGTCGACCGCGAGATGGTTGTGCGCCAAATTGGTGATCGTATTCAGATTGCTGTTATTGAAGATAACGTGATGGTCGAGCACTACGTCAACCGTAACGCCAACGTTTCCTACGTCGGTAATGTTTACTTGGGTCGCGTTCAGAATGTGCTTCCTTCGATGGAAGCTGCATTCGTTGATATCGGAAAGGGCCGTAACGCGGTTCTCTACGCGGGCGAAGTTAACTGGGATGCAGCTGGTATCTCTGAATCTGAGCCACGTAAGATTGAAATGGTTTTGAAAACTGGCCAGCCAGTATTGGTACAGGTCACTAAGGATCCCATCGGCCAAAAGGGCGCCCGCCTTACCAGCCAAATCTCATTGCCGGGTCGATATGTTGTCTTTGTCCCTGGCGGAGGAATGTCAGGTATTTCAAAGCGTCTTCCAGAGTCAGAGCGCACACGTCTTAAGTCAATCTTGAAGAACTTGATTCCTGATACAGCTGGCGTCATTGTGCGAACCGCTGCAGAAGGTGTCAGCGAAGAAGAACTCACAGCAGATGTCGAGCGCTTAAAGGCGCAATGGGAAGAGATCTATCAGAAGTCTGAAAATCCAAACTTCCACGCACCTGCGCTCTTGCTCTCAGAGCCAGATCTTGCAGTACGTGTTATCCGCGATATCTTCAATGAAGATTTCCGTAAGTTAACAATTCAGGGCAATGAAGCATGGGAAGAAATTAGTTCTTACCTCGGTTCCATCGCACCAGAACTTTCACCACGACTTGAGAAGTACACAGGGACAGGCGATCTCTTCGCTGATTACCGCGTTGAAGAACAACTTGCAAAGGCATTCGATCGCAAGGTCTATCTACCTTCCGGTGGATCACTAGTTATCGATCGCACTGAAGCAATGGTTGTAATCGACGTCAACACCGGTAAGTTCATCGGTAAGGGTGGAAATCTCGAAGAGACAGTCACCAAGAACAATCTTGAAGCGGCAGAAGAAATCGCTCGTCAGTTGCGTCTTCGTGACCTTGGCGGAATCGTTGTTATCGACTTCATCGATATGGTTCTCGAATCAAACCGTGAAGCCGTGCTTCGTCGCCTCGTTGAATGCCTCGGTCGCGATCGCACCAAGCATCAGGTTGCAGAAGTAACATCACTGGGCCTCGTACAGATGACACGTAAACGTGTCGGACAAGGACTCATCGAAGCATTCTCAACAACATGTGACTCATGTAATGGTCGCGGAATTCATATCCATATGGATCCAGTGAAGATGAAGGCTCCAATGCCTCAAATCAACTCACAGAGCGCCCATCACCCAGATGTTGAGGAAGAAGCGGCAACAGAGCACGAATTCCATGAGACCTTAAATGATGAGGTCCCGGGGGAGTCCGAGCCCGATGCCGTGACCACTCCGAAGGGCAAGCGCCGCCGTCGCGCCGCTAGTTCAGGAGTCATTACCGCCTAGGCGGGAAATAACCCCAATTTGACCCGGGTCACAAGTGCAGGCACTTTGGCCCAATTTGACCCCTAGGGTGCGAAATCCGTATCCTTAGCGTCTGCCCGAGGCACCCCCTCGAGCGTAATTAGTAAGAGAACTCGAGGTAATAAGCGTGTACGCAATCGTAAAAGCTGGCGGTCGCCAGGAGAAGGTAACAGTGGGCGAGACCATCACTGTTGACCGTATTGATGCCAAGGTTGGCGCATCAGTGAACTTCCCAACGCTTCTCGTCGTTGATGGCGCTAACGTCACAACAGATCCAAAGGTTCTCTCAGGCGTAACAGTCACAGGCGAGATTCTTGAAGAGACAAAGGGTCCAAAGATCGACATCCTTCGCTACAAGAACAAGACAGGTCATCGTCGCCGTCAAGGTTTCCGTGCACAGCACACACGAGTCAAGATCACCGCAATCAGCGGCGCGAAGTAAAGGAGCCCATATAAATGGCAAGTAAGAAGGGTGTCTCCTCGACACGTAACGGTCGCGATTCAAATCCACAGTACCTTGGTATCAAGCGCTTCGGTGGACAGGTTGTCAATGCAGGCGAGATCCTCGTACGTCAGCGTGGAACACACTTCCACCCAGGCGCAAACGTCGGTCGCGGCAAGGATGACACTCTCTTCGCACTCGCTGGCGGTTCAGTGGAGTTCGGTCGCGCTCGCGGTCGTCGCGTAGTGAATGTAGTTCCTGCAGTTTAATTTAGGTTTCTCGACAAGAGAGCGGGCCGCATTCATCGCGGTCCGCTTTTTTATTACATACAACGTTTCATCAGTAAGGAGAAGTTCGATGACAACATTCGTTGACCGCGTGCAGCTCTTTGCTACCGGCGGAAAAGGTGGAGACGGTTGCGTCTCTGTAAAGCGTGAGAAGTTCAAGCCACTCGGCGGTCCAGATGGCGGCAATGGTGGTCGCGGTGGCGATGTCATTCTCGTTGTCGATTCATCAGTGACAACACTTCTTGATTTCCATCACTCACCACACCGAAAAGCAACATCAGGCCACCAGGGTTATGGTGATCGCAAAGATGGTGTTTCAGGTGAAGACATTATTTTGGCCGTACCAAACGGAACAGTTATCTACGAAAATGGCGAACAAATCGCTGACCTCGTTGGAATCGGTACAACATTCTTAGCAGCACGAGGTGGAATGGGTGGCTTGGGCAACCTTGCACTTTCATCTTCTAAGCGTCGCGCACCGGGTTTTGCGCTCCTTGGCGAACCAGGCGAAGAGCGCATCCTGACACTCGAGCTTAAGTCAGTTGCTGATATTGCACTCGTTGGTTTTCCATCTGCAGGTAAGTCATCTCTGATCGCAGCAATTTCAGCTGCTCGTCCAAAGATTGCTGATTATCCATTTACAACTTTGGTTCCAAACCTCGGCGTTGTACAAGCCGGAGATACTCGATACACAGTGGCAGATGTTCCTGGACTGATTCCGGGAGCTTCAGAGGGCAAGGGCCTTGGTCTTCAATTCCTTCGCCACGTCGAACGTTGCGTTGCACTTGTGCATGTTCTCGACTGCGGAACTCTTGAGACTGATCGCAATCCGATTGATGACCTTGATGCAATCGAAAATGAGCTTGCTCTCTATGGCGGCCTCGAAGGTCGTAAGCGCATCGTTGCCCTTAACAAGATCGACTTGCCTGATGGTGCTGCCATGGCTGAGATGGTTGAAGACCAATTGAAAGAGCGTGGCTACGATGTTTACAAAGTATCGGCTGCCTCTCGCGAAGGTTTGCAGGATCTTATGTATGCAATGGCTCGCCTGGTTCAGGCAGAGCGCGTTGCTGCAAAGGCAGAAGAGCGCACTCGCATCATCCTGCGTCCAACTGCTGTTGATGATTCTGGCTTCAGCGTTCAGAAGAACGGTGATGGTTCATTCTCGGTTCGCGGAGCCAAGGTCTATCGCTGGGTTCTTCAAACTAACTTTAAGAATGCAGAGGCGATTGGATACCTTGCAGATCGTTTAGCGCAGCTTGGTGTTGAGAAGGCGCTCTACAAAGCAGGTGCAGTTGCAGGTTCTGAAGTCCGAATAGGTTCTGGCATCAACGAAGTTGTCTTCGATTGGGAGCCAACTATCGAAGCAGGCGCCGAACAACTTGCAGGATTCTTGCACCGCCGTGGAGAAGATTCACGACTCGAAGGAACATGGAACGTTCCCGAGCGCGAAAAAGATATTCTTTCTGACGAAGAAATTGCAGAACAGTGGGAGTACAAGGTCGCAGACCCTCACACTCCCAAGATTATTGAAGTAACGGAAGAGACTGAGGAGCAGTAATGAACCGCACGGCAGTCACTGGCGCCAAGCGAATCGTCCTGAAGGTCGGTTCTTCTTCGCTCACAGGTTCTGCTGGTTCAGCTCTGGATGCATCAGCAGTTGGCAAAATTGTTGATATCGCAACGAAGCTTCGCGCTCGTGGAGCAGAAGTTCTCATCGTCTCATCCGGTGCAATCGCAGCAGGTCTTGCGCCTCTCAAACTGACGTCGCGCCCTAAAGATCTTCCAACTCAGCAAGCGGCAGCATCTGTTGGTCAAGGTCTTCTTATCGCAAAGTACAACGAACTCTTTAGTGCGCACTCCATCGTTTCATCGCAGGTATTGCTGACGACTGAAGATGTTGTACGTCGAAGTCATTACAACACCGCGCAGCAGACTCTTTCTAAGTTGCTCTCCCTGGGTGTTATCCCAATCATCAATGAGAACGACTCGGTGGGAACTGCTGAGATTCGTTTTGGCGATAACGATCGTCTGGCAGCACTTGTTGCGCTATTAGTTCAGGCAGATTTGCTCGTTCTCATCTCTGATGTTGATGCGCTCTATGACGCACATCCATCGCAGCCAGGCGCAAAAGCAATTCACGAAGTTTTACACTTTGCTGATATTGATTCTGTGGAAGTTGGGGGAGCGGGTTCTGCCGGTGTCGGTAGTGGCGGAATGGTGACCAAAATTGAAGCGGCTCGCATTGCAACTTCTGCCGGCATACCTATGCTTCTGACCTCACTTGCCCAATCTGTAGATGCAATTTCCGGCAAAGAGTTCGGGACTATCTTCCATGCGCAATCCGAACGCACCAATGCGCGTCTACTGTGGCTTGCACATGCATCATCTGCACGTGGCCGTTTGATTCTTGATGACGGCGCAGTCAAGGCAATTATCGAACGTGGCGTCTCGCTGCTTCCAGCAGGAGTTACCTCAGTCGAAGGATCATTCGGTGCAGGAGATACGGTCGAACTCGTATCCAAAGATGGCAAAGTGATTGCACGCGGCCTAGTCGCCTTCGAATCAGAAGATATTCCTCAGATGTTGGGGCGCTCCACAAAAGAGTTAGCGGCAGCGCTTGGCGCAGAGTTCGAACGCGAACTCGTGCACCGTGATGATTTAGTTTTGCTCTGAAACTTGCTTCAAGACAGCTGCCACCATAGGGGAGAGGTTGTCGGTATCGGTTGGCTCATCACTGAGCTTTACTATGACTGTGTCATTCGGGATATCGATATAGACGAACTGTCCGTGAAGGCCAAGCATCAATGAAACTCCAGGATATGGGTGCCAGAAGTAGGCGCCATAGCCCCAGTCATAATCAAGGCGAGTCACGGGAGTTGTTATCCGCTTCATCCATGCCTTGCTAATGACCTGCTTCTTTGTATAGGGCACTAACCCATCGTTCAGCGCCAGCTGGCCAATGCGAGCATAATCTCGCGCCACTGCATTGAAGCAACAGAAGGTCTTCTCGTATCCTCCCACCTTGTCGACGTTCCACGTTGCATCAAAGTCCGCGCCAACTGCCTGCCAAATGTGATCAGTGAAGTAAGCCGAGACAGATTGCCCTGTCACTTTCTGAATAGTCATTCCCATCATCTGCGGATCAACGCTGCGGTAGATGGAATCAGTTCCAGGCTTGAAATCCATCTTCCGGTTATGTTTGAGAAACCACGGAATATCTGTGCTGGCATACATTTGAGCAATTGCAACACCCCACCCTGATGGACCTGATGGATAGTTATCTGAAACGCCCACGCCAGATTGCATATCGAGCAATTGCTGAATAGTGATTGTGTCGAAGTCACCACCAGTCTTGTATTCAGGGAAGTACTTTACAAATGTGTCTTTTTCGGAAATTTTTCCTTGATCAATGAGTTGACCCACAACAAGCGAGGTCATTGCTTTTCCAACTGAGTATGACGGAAGGCGAGTAGTGGCATATTTCTTATCTTTGTAATACTCATAAGTGAGCTTTCCGCCACGAACCACTAAGAATACGTTGGTATGGGTCGCATCGAGAAATTGCTGGAAAGTGATTTTCTTATCGCGATAAGTCACATCGCTCATGGTTTCTGTGACGCCCTTTTCCCAGGGAGCGAAAGTGGAAGGTGCCGCAACAATCCAATGGCTCGGCATTAATTCAGGAGTCTTTGAGGCTGGTGCAAGTCCAAGTTTGATTGCCGCAATTGGCTCTGGATATCGAATCGCTTTGGTAAGACCAAAGAGTGAGAGATAGAGGGCTAAGAGAACGATGACTGTATTGCGGGCGACCTTAATCAATGTAGACACGTCTGCAGGGTAGACCCAAGTAGAATTCCTGTCATGGATTCAGTCGCTCTTATTGCACGATTGGCCGATAAGGCGCGTCTTGCTGCGCGCACAATCGCAACCGCATCGGGCGCCGATCGCAAGGTCGCACTTGAAGCAATCGCTGCAGCACTTCAGGCGCGTTCTCCTGAAATTCTCGCAGCCAACGAACTCGATATGGCTAACGCTCGTACAGAGAATATGCATCCACAGATGCAAGATCGCTTACTTCTTACTGAAGCTCGCATTACAGGTATGGCCGATGGAGCGCGCCAGGTTGCATCGCTTCCTGATCCACTTGGTCGCACGCTTAAAGAGTCCTCACTTCCTAATGGGCTGCACCTGCGACAGGTCTCTGTTCCATTCGGCGTCATCGGAATGGTCTACGAAGCGCGTCCCAACGTCACCGTCGACGCAGCAGTTATCTTGCTAATGTCAGGAAATGCAGCGCTCCTTCGCGGATCTTCTACGGCCCGCAATAGCAACGAGATCCTCATTAATGTTATGAAGGATGCGCTTGCGCTCACCACAATTGATCCAGAAGTTCTGCAGTTAATCCCATCTGATGATCGCTCAACCGTAAAGGCACTTTTGACTGCCCGCGGAAAAGTTGACCTCGTGATTCCACGCGGAAGTGCGCAGTTGATTCGTATGGTCGTTGATGAAGCAACAGTGCCCACTATCGAAACTGGTGCTGGAGTGTGTCATGTGTATGTTGATGAATTCGCAGATATCGCCAAGGCGCTCCCAATTCTTCTGAACTCAAAGACACATCGTCCATCTGTATGTAATGCAGCAGAAACTCTTCTTGTCCACAAGGCAATTGCGCCGACATTCCTGCCTCTGGCAATCAAAGCACTTCACGATGCAGGAGTCGCACTTCATGCCGACTCAACATCGCAGAAAGTTGCAGAGAAATTCGGGGTTCCTTCATCTCTTGCAACCGAAGAGAACTGGTATACCGAATACGGCATCTTAGAGATGAACGTGGCCGTTGTTGATTCAGTCGATGCTGCAGCAGATCACATTGCCGCCTACGGCACTCATCACACCGAAGCAATCGTCAGTGAAAACCAAGAGAACATCAATCGCTTTATTGCGCTTGCTGATTGCGCAGCGGTCATGGTCAATGCCTCGACACGATTTACCGATGGCGAACAAATGGGATTTGGTGCAGAAATCGGAATCTCAAATCAGAAACTTCATGCTCGCGGCCCCATGGGGCTCGAAGCCATGACAACGACCACCTGGATCGTTACAGGAAATGGGCAGATTCGCTCATAGGCCCTGCTTTTTATAGACTGCGCGCATGAGCACACTCTCACGCGATGAAGTCGCAAAGTTGGCAGGTTTAGCACGTATCGAAATGACTGAGGATGAGCTCGTCGAACTCTCATCACAGTTTGGCATGATTCTCGATGCAGTAGCTCGCGTACAAGAGGTCAATCTTGAGGGCGTTAAAGCCACATCACACCCACAGCCAATTGAGAACATCGCACGTCCTGATGTTGTGCTCCCAAGCCTTACTCCTGCAGAGGCTCTCTCCGGTGCACCTGCACAAGAAGAACAGCGCTTCCGCGTTCCGCAGATTTTGGGAGAGGAGTAAGTCATGATTTTCACAACAGCAACCGAGATGGCCGATGCTCTCTCCAAGAAGGAAGTCTCATCAGTTGAGTTAACTCAATCTCACCTCGATCGAATCTCTGCAGTCGATGGCGATGTCAAAGCTTTCCTTCATGTTGATAAAGAAGGCGCACTTGCTCAAGCTGCCGCAGTCGATGCAGATCGAGCTGCAGGCAAGAACGTTTCACCACTTGCTGGTGTTCCTCTTGCACTGAAGGATGTTCTTGCGCAAAAAGGCGTACCAACAACAGCTGGTTCAAAAATTCTCCAGGGATGGAAGCCGCCATACGACTCAACGGTTGTGTCAAAGCTTAAGGACGCCGGCATTGTCATCCTCGGTAAAACCAATATGGATGAGTTCGCTATGGGTTCATCTACCGAAAATAGTGGATACGGCCCAACATTTAACCCATGGGATTTAACTCGCACTCCTGGTGGTTCTTCCGGTGGATCTTCTGCTGCTGTAGCAGCATTTGAGGCACCACTTGCAATCGGATCTGACACAGGTGGATCCATCCGCCAACCGGCAGCGTTGACAGGAATCGTCGGAGTTCGACCTACCTATGGCGCAGTCTCTCGCTATGGACTCATTGCATACTCATCATCACTTGATCAAGCAGGACCTTTTGGTCGCACAGTTCTTGATACAGCAATGTTGCATGAAGTCATTGCAGGTCATGATGCGAAGGATGCGACATCTATTAATGCCGCTGTTCCTTCTGTCGTTGCTGCCGCAAAGAACGGCGATGTCAAGGGAATGAAGATTGGCGTTATCAAGCAGCTTCAGGGAGAGGGATATCAGAAGGGAGTGCAGACGCGTTTTACAGAGTCCCTTAATCTCCTTGCCTCCTTGGGAGCAGAGATTGTTGAAGTAGATTGCCCATCATTTGAATACGCACTTGCTGCTTATTACTTAATTGCTCCATCTGAATGTTCCTCCAACCTCGCACGTTTTGATGCGATGCGTTATGGGCTTCGCACAGGAGATGAAGGCGGAGCATCAGCTGAGGCAGTAATGGCAGCTACTCGTGACGCTGGTTTTGGTCGTGAGGTAAAGCGCCGCATCATCCTTGGCACATATGCACTTTCTTCAGGTTATTACGATGCTTACTACGGCAGCGCTCAGAAGATTCGCACCTTGATCATTCAGGATTACGCCAAGGCATTCGCTGTCGCAGATGTATTGGTATCTCCGACTGCGCCGACTACTGCATACAAGATTGGTGAAAAGGTCGATGATCCGATGGCGATGTATCTCGGTGACGTGGCAACAATCCCGGTAAACCTTGCAGGTATCTGCGGAATGTCACTGCCCGCAGGTCTTGCTGATGAAGATAACTTGCCAGTCGGCTTCCAGATCATGGCACCTGCAATGCAGGATCAGCGTTTGTATCAGGCGGGTGCAGCACTTGAAGCAGCACTCACCTCACAGTGGGGTGGAGCGCTTATTACAAAAGCTCCGGCACTGAAGGGAGGTGCCAACTAATGGCGCTGAACTATGATGAGGTTGTAGCAAAGTACAACCCAGTATTGGGACTTGAAGTCCATGTTGAGCTCAACACCGAGTCAAAGATGTTCTGCTCATGTGCAACAGTCTTTGGTGCCGAACCAAATACGCAGACCTGTCCTGTCTGCTTGGCTCTTCCTGGTGCGCTGCCTGTCGTTAATGAAAAGGCGATTGAATCCACAATTAAGATCGGTCTCGCACTTAACTGCAGCATTGCGCCATATAGCCGCTTTGCTCGTAAGAATTACTTCTACCCAGATATGCCTAAGAACTTCCAGATTTCACAATATGACGAACCCATCTGTTTCGATGGTTATGTCGATGTAGAAATCGATACCGATGAAGGTCCACAGCAATTCCGTATCGAGGTCGAGCGCGTTCACATGGAAGAGGACACAGGTAAGTCGCTTCACGTAGGTGGTGCAACCGGTCGTATCCACGGCGCTGATTACTCATTGCTCGATTACAACCGCGCAGGAATTCCTTTGGTGGAAATCGTTACCAAGATTGTTCCCGGCACGGGAAAGTACGCACCAGAAGTTGCAAAGGCATATGTTGCAGAGCTCCGTGACATCCTTCGCGGTCTTGGCGTCTCTGACGTCAAGATGGAGCAAGGATCGCTTCGTTGCGATGCCAACGTTTCGTTGATGCTGAAAGATGCAACCGAACTCGGTACGCGTTCAGAGACGAAGAATGTGAACTCGCTTCGCTCTGTCGAACGCGCTATCCGTGGCGAGATGTTGCGCCATGCTGAAATTCTTGAAACGGGGGGAAAGGTCAAGCAAGAGACTCGCCACTTCCAGGAGGACACAGGACTTACTCGTTCAGGTCGCTCGAAGGAACAGGCAGAGGATTACCGATACTTCCCAGATCCAGATTTAGTACCTGTAAAGCCAGATGCAGCATGGATCGAGACGCTTCGCGCAGCACTTCCTGAGCGCCCATCGATTCGTCGTAAGCGCTTGAAAGAGCAGTGGGCTGTTCCTGACAAAGAATTCGCTGCGATGGTCAACGCAGATGTTCTCGATATAGTCGAAGCAACTGTTCTGCTCGGTGCAGACCCAACGAAGGCCCGTACCTGGTGGCTCGGCGAAATCTCACGCATTGCAAATGATCAGGGCGTGGATATCAAGGAACTCTCTATTACTCCTGCACACGTTGCAGAGCTCATCAACCTCGTTGCATCAGGCGAGCTGACAGATAAGTTGGCACGTCAAGTTGTTGAAGGGGTTGTTGCTGGTGAAGGAACACCTTCAGAGGTTGTTGCACAGCGTGGCATCAAAGTCGTTAATGACGATGGCGCGCTGATGGCAGCTATTGAAAAGGTATGTGCGGCTCAAGCAGATACTGCAGAGAAAGTTCGCGGGGGACACCTTCCTGCAGCCGGCGCCCTCATCGGCGCTGTCATGAAGGAGACAGCAGGTCAGGCAGATGCTGCCAAGGTGCGCGAACTCTTGCTCAAGTTCTTGGGTCAATAAAACTATAAAGAAAACCCCGCCAAGCAATCTGCCTGGCGGGGTTTTTGCTTTCTTTTGTTAGTGCATTCCTACGCCTTCAGCTTCAACAAGTGATTCCTTGCCGATATTGATGAAGAAGAAGAGAACAGCAGCACCGGTAAAGAGAAGTACTGCACTGAACTTAAATGCAACTGTAAAGCCATGCGTCATCGCCGCTGGCATTAAGGCATCGCCAAGCTTCGAATTTGCAGCTGCAAATGTCGTTGTAGCGGTAGCTGCTACAGTGTTGAGAAGAGCGGTTCCAAGCGAGCCACCAATCTGCTGTGATGTATTGACCATCGCTGATGCAACGCCTGTATCGTGGTGTGAAACAGCATGCAATGATGTCGATGTGAGTGGAATGAAGACCAGTGCCATACCGCTCGACATAATGACCAATGAAGGCACAACATGTGTCAGATATGAAGTTTCAGGCGTAATACGTGTCAGCAAGAGAAGTCCAATACCTGCTGCGATCAAACCAGGAATCATCAATGGCTTTGGGCCGAACTTTGGCAAGAGCTGCGACGCGATACCTGCAAAGACGATGATTCCAGCTGTAAATGGCAAGAATGCAAATCCTGAGCGCAATGGGCTATACCCAAGAATCACCTGCAGGTAGAGACCGAGGAACAAGAACATTGAGAAGAGTCCTGCGCCGACGACAAGTGAACCGAGATATGAACCACCACGGTTTCGCTCTGTAATGACGCGAAGTGGCATCAGAGGATTTGCCACCTTTGACTCGATGACTACGAAGATTACAAGGAGCAGAATCGCAGCTACCAAGAATCCAATTGTGTGACCATCAGACCAGCCATTGGTTGCAGCTTGGTTAAAACCATAGGTAAGTGAGAAGAGGCCAGCAGTTGCTGTCACGACGCCAGGGATGTCGTAAGTGTTATCGCCTTCAGCCTTTGACTCGTGTACATACTTAATTGCAAGTGTTGCAGCGATGATTGCGATAGGTGTGTTCACACCAAGGCACCAGCGCCATGAGAAGAATTCAGTAAGTGTTCCGCCCACGATAAGTCCGATTGCTGCACCGCCACCTGAGATTGCTCCCATTACGCCAAACGCCTTTGCGCGCTCTTTAGGAACAGTAAATGTTTCAGAGATGAGTGCGAGTGCAGAAGGAGCAAGGAGCGCACCGAAGACACCCTGAAGTGCACGTGCGCCATAGAGCATTCCCTGGTTTGCTGCGAATCCACCAAAGGCAGATGCTGCAGCGAATCCGATGAGGCCCACGAGGAAAATTTTCTTGCGGCCCATATAGTCGCCGATGCGACCGCCGAGAAGTAGAAGTGAACCAAATGCCAATGTGTAAGCAGTGATGACCCACTGCTGGTTTGCATCAGTAATACCAAGATCTATCTTGGCGCTAGGAATTGCAATGTTCATGATTGAGCTATCGAGAACGAGCATCAATTGCGAAATCGCAATAACAATCAGTGTTCTCCAACGATCTGGTGCTTGGCCCTTGATGTGGCCTTGAGCGTCACGGTCGTGATGTGGCACAGGTATCTCCAATAAGTAGGTATTGCTTTGGATGAAGTAAGAAATCAAGAAACATCTTGAATAGTGGAATCTTAGTGCAGGGGCGAGAACTTCACCTGCTCAGATAAAGAGTTGGCGAGATATGGAGATAGAATCGTCACATGTCGACAATGAAACCCCGCTCAGGTCTAGTAACTGATGGTCTCGAGCGCGCACCAGCTCGAGGAATGCTCCGCGCAGTAGGAATGGGCGACGAGGATTGGGTCAAGCCGCAGATCGGCATCGCATCCTCATGGAATGAAATCACTCCATGCAACCTCTCATTGGATCGCTTAGCAAAGGCATCACGTAAGGGCGTCATCGATGCTGGCGGATTCCCTATGCAGTTCGGCACCATCTCTGTCTCTGACGGAATTTCCATGGGCCACGAAGGCATGCACTTTTCATTGGTCTCTCGTGAGGTAATCGCAGACTCTGTTGAAACCGTAATGCAAGCAGAGCGTCTCGATGGAATGGTGATGTTTGCAGGATGCGATAAGTCTCTACCAGGAATGATGATGGCGGCAGCTCGTATCGATGTATCTGCCGTATTTGTCTATGCAGGTTCAACTCTGCCAGGTCAGGTAGATGGTAAAGATGTGACCATCATCGATGCCTTTGAAGCAGTCGGTGCTTGTGCGCGCGGATTAATTACTCAAGAGCGCGTCGATCAAATTGAAAAGGCAATCTGCCCAGGTGAGGGTGCTTGTGGTGGCATGTACACAGCAAACACCATGGCGACTGTCGGAGAAGCAATTGGCCTTTCATTGCCAGGATCAGCTGCACCTCCTGCTGTAGATCGCCGTCGCGATAAGTACGCAGAGGCTGCTGGTGCTGCTGTCATTAACTTAATTGCAAAGGGAATCACGACTCGCGACATCCTTACTAAGAAGGCTTTTGAAAATGCAATTACAGCTGTCATGGCGCTCGGTGGTTCAACCAACGCTGTCTTGCACTTGCTCGCAATTGCTCACGAGGCAGATGTTGATCTGACACTCGAAGATTTCCACCGCATTGGTTCACGCGTCCCATTGCTCGGTGATCTCAAGCCTTTCGGTAAGTACGTGATGTCCGATGTCGACAAAGTCGGCGGAATTCCTGTTGTACTTCGCATGTTGCTTGATGCTGGTTACCTTCACGGTGATTGTATGACAGTGACAGGCAAGACGATGGCGGAAAACCTTGCCGACATTAATCCACCTCTTGCAGATGGTGATGTTTTGCACCCCATCTCAACTCCACTCTCAACCGATGTAGGCATCACAATCCTGGGTGGCTCATTGGCTACCGATGGCGCTGTATGTAAGACAGCTGGAATTGGTATCGAAACATTTGAAGGACCAGCACGAGTCTTCGAACGCGAACAAGCGGCGATGGAGGCTCTAGAAAATGGCACCATTCAGGCCGCCCTTAGGTCCTTCATAGCGGATGACGACAACATCGCCGGCCTGAATGG
>NZ_JBJTMK010000127.1:0-9090 GCF_046070465.1 Candidatus Planktophila sp.
ATCGCGAGAGCCATTTGTTGAATCCGAACTTCGCAGCCCGCTCTCGCTATTAAAGCGGAGAAATATCCTGCGTGACCTTCGCATCATTGCGCCACTTGCAACACTGCGAGATTTTGGGCTTACCAATCCATATCTTTCGAAAATTATGGATCGCTACGCAACCTATAGTGGTTCTGATCCCCGTAAAGCTCCAGCCGTTCTATCTACTATCGCTTTCATCGAAGAATCCTTTGGTGCTTGGCATATCAAAGGTGGAGTCGGCACCTTGTCCCAGCACATTGCACAGCGCTGTGAAAAAGTTGGAGTTCAAATTCATCTCAACTCCCCCGTCTCATCGATTGATGTAAAACGCGGTAAGACTTCTGGAATCACTCTTGCAGATGGCTCTACCATTTCAGCCGATATCGTAATTTCGAATGCTGATGCTGGATTTACCTACAATAGTTTAATCTCTGCAAAGAGTCGCAAGCTAAAGAAGATTCGCAATGCACAGTCAAAGCTCGAGCCGTCACTGGCGGGATTCTCGCTTCTCCTGGGATTGCGACCAAGTAGTCATGAAAAACTCTCACACCACACAATTCTCTTTCCAGAAAATTACGATGCTGAGTTTGAGTCAATTTTTACAGCAAAGCAGCCGGTTGAAAAGCCGACAATCTATATCTGCTCGCCAAATGATCCAACGATGGTGAAGAGCGAAGGGCATGAAGCGCTCTTTGTACTAGTCAATGCCCCACGACATATCAAGAATTCCGAAGAAGGTTTCGACTGGAGCGACAAGGAATTCAACCAGCGATATGCCAATTCAATAATTGATCAGATTGAAGCTCAGGGAATCTCGATTCGCGATCGATTAGATCTTTTAGAAATTCGCACGCCACTAGATCTTCAGAACGCTGTAAATGCACCTGGTGGTTCGATTTACGGAACGTCGAGCAATGGACCTCGCGCCGCCTTCTTGCGAGCTAAGAATCGCTCCCCTATTAAGAATCTCTACTTAGTAGGAGGCTCCGCGCACCCTGGTGGTGGATTGCCGCTTGTGGGATTAAGTGCAGAGATTGTCGCTAACGCAATATTGAACGTGCCATCCTCATCACAATCAGAACACTGATTGCCTGTAGCGCGGTAAATGCAATCGCCATCTGTGTGGCATATTCGTAGCCGAGCCAGTAAGAGAGGGTTACAAGTACTACGAAAATAGCGCGGATTGGCCGCTCGGCTGGCGTAACCGCGCCAATTTCCGTATATCCCAGTGAGGCAAGACGTGCACGTGCATATTCTTGCGTTGAAGCCAGTATCCAGATTGCGATTGCCCAACGCACAGGTACGCCCACAAAAGTCGCGCCCATCAGCCAGAATGCCTCAGAGATGCGATCTGCAACAGCATCGTAGAGCTCTCCACCACGGCTTGCGCGATTGCGGTAAATAGCCAGCGATCCATCTACGCCATCACAGATAAGCGAGAAAATAACGAGAAAGAAAAGTTGACTTGTGTAAGAGGTGAAGTAAATGGCTATCGCAGAAAGCAGACCAAGAGTTGTGATGACATTCGGCGTAACTCTTAAGAAAGCAAGTGCTCGTGCAATCACATAAGAGATCCGTAGCCACAGTGAGACTGCTCCTTGAATTTCAACGCCACCATGGAGATTGCTCCAAGTACGGTTAAATTCGATGCGATTCATCGATGAGTTCCTTTAATGCGTTCAAAGATTTCGCGTGTCGCGGTAGAGGTATTCATAGTGTAAAAGTGAATACCTGGAGCACCAGCATCAAGAAGTTTGCTAGAGAGATCCGTAGCAATATCTACGCCAAGTTTTCTTACCTCCTCTGGCCTATCTGCAACTTTATTGAAAGCTTCAGCAATCTCTGTGGGAATGGGAACCCCACTCAGTTCTGACATGCGATTGAGTTGCTTCACATTTGTTACCGGAAGGATTCCGGGAATAATCGGCATCGATGATCCCCGAGCTGCAAGAGCGTCTACAAGTGAGATCCACTTTTGAACATCAAAGAAGAATTGTGTCGTAGCAAATGTTGCTCCACGCCTCTCCTTCTCTAATAAGACTTCAATATCTTTTTCAAAGTCACCGGATGAGGCAGGGTGGCCATCTGGAAATGCGGCAACACCTATCGTAAAACCACCAATCTCTGCCGCAAGTGAGACGAGTTGATCTGCATGATCAAAACCACCTGGGGTGGTCTCCCATGGAGCGCGCGGTCCTCCAACAGGATCTCCGCGGAGAGCCAAAATGTTATTGATTCCGGCTTCGCGATACTTTCCTAAAATTTCAATCAGCTCATCCCGAGTAGAGCCGACGCAAGTGAGATGAGCAACAGCGGGAATCTTGGTGTGATGAGAAATTTCAGAGGTAATACGGGTTGTGCGATCTCTCGTTGAACCGCCTGCTCCGTAGGTCACTGAGATGAAATCAGGGGCGATGGATTCGAGACTTTCGATAGCCGACCAGAGTCGAGTTTCACCCTCGGCGTCCTTAGGGGGAAAGAATTCAAAGGAGAAAGTTGGCTTGCCACTAGCCCACGGGTTCGTTATGCGCATCTCCACTGTGTCAGGGTACCGTTGCCGCGTGGCAACCGAGGTCAAGACAACAATTGAACAAGTCCGCGCAGATATTCGCAGCGAACTCGCCGATTATCTCGCCGGGCAACGTCGCTATCTCACTTCAATCGCTTCTGAGCTAGTGCCAGTCTGCGATGCACTTGATGAATTTCTCCTTGATGGTGGCAAGCGACTTCGCCCCCTCTTTGCTTACGCCGGACTTCTTGCATCTGGCGCCTCACCTACCCGCGAAATTATCCGAGCGATCTCTAGCCTTGAACTTCTCCAAGCCTGTGCTTTGATTCATGACGATCTGATGGATCGTTCGGATACCCGTCGCGGAAAGCCTGCAATTCATCGTCACTTTGAAAATCTCCATCAATCCAGTGCCATGAATGGACTTGCAACTCAATTCGGCGAATCAGCTGCTGTTCTTCTCGGAGATCTTGCGCTCGTCTGGTCTGATCAGATGCTCAACACCTCTGGTATTTCAACAGAATCTCTTCTCGCAGCACACACAATTCATGATGAGATGCGCGTTGAATTGATGGCAGGTCAATATCTTGATGTACGAGAAGCTGGCGAAAAAACATATAGCGCACAACGCTCTCTTCGCATTGCTCGTTATAAATCTGGCAAGTACACAATCGAGCGTCCCTTGCATATCGGTGCAGTCATTGGTAATCCAACCTCTCATGCACCACTTCTCGATGCTTTATCCTGATATGGACTTCCACTCGGAGAGGCATTTCAACTTCGTGATGATCTTCTCGGCATCTTCGGCGATCCTGCCGTCACCGGAAAGCCAGCTGGCGATGACCTTCGTGAAGGCAAGCGCACCGTGCTCATTGCCATGACCCTCGAAGCGCTCAATGAAGGCGAAAAGGCAGAACTTCTCGCATACCTAGGTTCAGCGAGCATCTCGGAAGCTAAGGTGGAAGAATTACGTTCGCTGATTACTGCATCCGGTGCAGTTGTGCGCTTGGAAAATCTGATTGAAAAGCTCACCAATGAATCACTGGCTGCCATTGAAGATCCTGCTATTCATCCATCGTCGAGAGAATTTCTCACTTACATCGCGCTGAGCGCGGTAAAACGGAGCGCTTAATGGTTGCACGCATCAAAGGTCCATCGCAGAAAGTAGTTGTTGTCGGAGCCGGCCTCGCTGGTTTAAGCGCAGCGCTTCGCCTCGCTGGTGCCGGTCGCGATGTCACAGTGATTGAACGCGAGTCAGTCCCTGGTGGTCGAAATGGCCTATTAAACAAAGATGGCTATGCATTCGATACCGGTCCAACTGTTTTAACGATGCCTTCATTAATTCAAGATGCTTTTAGCGCCGTAGGTGAAGATATGAAGGATTGGCTTGAATTGATGCCAGTTTCACCTTTGTATCGTGCCTTCTATGCCGATGGTTCGCAGATTGATGTCCATGCGGATACAAAGGCTATGGAGCAAGAGATTCGCGAGAAAGTCTCGGCAACTGAAGCTGCGGGCTATCGTGATTACGTTGACTTTGTTACCAAGCTCTATAAGTATGAGATGAATGACTTTATTGATCGCAATATCGATTCTCCGTTGCATCTATTAACGCCTAACTTGGCTCGTCTCATTGCGCTGGGTGGTTTTAGAAAGTTGCAGCCCAAGGTCAATCAATTCCTGAAAGATCCACGTCTTCAAAAGGTCTATTCATTTCAAGCCATGTATGCGGGC
Source organism: Candidatus Planktophila sp. (assembly GCF_046070465.1). Classification (GTDB taxonomy): domain Bacteria; phylum Actinomycetota; class Actinomycetes; order Nanopelagicales; family Nanopelagicaceae; genus Planktophila. The sequence goes on from NZ_JBJTMK010000127.1 coordinate 4,265, forward strand.
GTAAGTCCTCAGCAGGCCCTTGCAATTTACGCGGTCATTGCCTATATGGATTCAGTCAATGGAGTCTTCTTCCCTAAGGGTGGAATGCATGCAGTTCCACGTGCCCTTGCTGCTGCCGCAGAAAAACACGGTGTGAAGTTTGTCTACAACTCAACGGTGACATCACTTGAAAAGAGTGGCTCTCGCGTCGCTGCTGCGATTACCGATAAGGATGAGCGCTTCGAGTGCGACGCAATCGTGATGAACCCTGATCTTCCCGTTGTGTGGAAGACCCTGCTTGAGAAAGAGCCGCTTTCGATTAAGCGCTTGAAATACTCACCTTCGTGCGTCACTCTCCTTGTGGGATCATCGCGTCACTACGATCACGTCGCCCATCACAATATTCACTTTGGCGATTCATGGGATGGAGTCTTTGACGAACTTATTAAGAAGAAGACTTTGATGTCCGACCCTTCTGTTCTTGTCACCATTCCTTCTCATGATGACAAATCTCTTGCGCCAGCAGGAAAAGAGTCGTACTACGTCCTCTTCCCAACTCCTAACCTCGATGCAGATATCGATTGGACTAAGGAAAAGTCTCGCTATCGCGATCAAATGATTCGCGTTCTTGAAGCACGTGGCTATGAAGGCTTCGGTGATGCGATTGAGACCGAACATATGACAACGCCACTTGATTGGCAGGCACAAGGAATGGAACGCGGAGCACCATTTGCTAGCGCACATACCTTCTTCCAGACCGGCCCATTCCGTCCTCGCAATATCGCTGCAGGCTTCGAGAATGTTGTCTTTGCCGGAAGTGGAACCCAGCCAGGAGTAGGCGTTCCGATGGTGTTGATTTCAGGTCGACTTGCCGCAGAACGCATTGTGGGACCTGTTCAGTAAATGTCAGATCTTCTCCAAAAGTCATACGATGAATGCAAGCGTCTCAACGCTCTTCATGGAAAGACTTATTACTTAGCAACACTCTTGCTGCCTGCTGCGAAGCGACCACCTGTTCATGCTCTCTACGGTTTTGCACGCTATGCCGATGAAATTGTTGATGACTTGGCTTCTACGCTCTCTCCACAAGAGAAAGCTAATGCGCTACGCACATGGGGCGATTCAGTTCTCGCAGATCTTAAAAAAGGCTCGAGTGAAGATTTAATCGGTAGAGCTCTCGTAGATACGGTTCATAAGTATTCAATTCCGCTTAATTACTTCGATGCATTTATGAAGTCAATGGAGATGGATTTAACCATCACTCGATATTCAAATTATGAAGAGCTCATGACATACGTCTACGGCTCTGCAGTAGTTATTGGCCTTGAGATGCTTCCTATCCTTGGCTATAGCGACCCTCGAGCCATTGAAGCTGCCACTGCGCTTGGTACAGCTTTTCAATTAGCAAACTTCATTCGAGATATTGGTGAAGATATTGATCGCGGGCGTATTTATATGCCGCTCGATGAGTTGGCTCGCTATGGAGTATCGGAAGAAATGCTTCTCCAGCGCCAGATGACACCAGAAATTATTGAAGCTATTAAATTCCAAATCGCTCGAGTTCGAGATTTGCAGGCCATCGCCGAAGCAGGAATTCCTTACCTTGACCCTGTCTCCCAGCCATGTATCCGAGCAGCAAGCGAGCTGTATTGTGGAATCGTTGATGAAGTTGAGAAAAATGGATATGACGTTTTTGGTAAGCGTGCGACCACTTCAACCTGGCGCAGATTACGTGTGGCTGGAATTGCTTTCATCCAGACATTATTTGCACGTATGCGCTAAAGTTTTAGGTACGGGAGCCACGGTGGCTGAGAGGAACTCAACAATGAGTTCGACCGTTTGACCAGTTCGGTAATGCGAATTGAGAATGTTTGAGGTTTATTGTGTCTTCAATTTTCTTTACAGCGTGGGGATATGAAGTCTCTTATCTAGAATTTATTGCATCGATAGCATCATTTATTGGAGTTGGACTTGGCATCACCGGCAAGCGCATCACCTGGCCGTGGTGGGGTATCAGCAGCGCTCTCTACCTTGTTCTCTTCTTGCAGTGGGATCTCCTGGCAAGTGCACTTCTGCAATTAGTCTTTATCGCGGCAGCCGTCATGGGCTGGTTTGGCTGGGAACCCACCGGCGCGAAGCCAGGACCATTCAAGAATAAGTATCGCCTTGTGACGCTTGTCGCGATTGTCGCTGCAACTCTCGCACTCGCTCCTGTTTTAAAGAGTATTGGAGCGGCAGCCGCACTTCCAGATTCTCTTCTCCTCTTTGGAAGCCTCGCCGCTCAGATTCTGATGGTCTACGAGAAGTACGACAGCTGGCCGTTGTGGCTTGTAGTCGATGCCGGGTATACAGCGCTTTACCTTTCACAAGGCCTTCTCTTCACTACAGTTCTCTATGTAGCTTTTACCATTATGGCTGCGATGGGATGGAGCTCTTGGTATGGAACTCACCGCCGCGCTATTAGATCTCTGTAAATCCACCGCGCGCCCGATCATCGCTATTGATGGTCCGGCGGGTGCTGGTAAGACAACTCTTGCTGAACATTTAAGCGTTGCACTTTCACTTAAATATAAGTGCACAACTCTGCATATGGATGATCTCTATAACGGTTGGGACACTCCATTTGATCACCATCTCTCCGATGCACTAGTCGGAGCATCACGTGCGCACCAGAATTCGCAGACGCTCTCGCTCTCTCGCTTCAATTGGTCAACTGGTCAATACGGCCCCGCCACCGAGCTGCCGAAATCTGATTTGCTCATCCTGGAAGGAGTGGGTTCTTCGCAGGTATCAGTTCGTCCTTATCTGACAGCATCAATATGGATTGATATCGAACCTGATGCCGGATTAGAACGAGTTCTTCGACGTGATGGTGATTCAATCTCTCAACAGATGCAGCGCTGGCTTACTATGCAGGCAGAACATTTTCGCGACAATGACTCACAGAACGCAGCTGATTTCGTCCTATCTAACTAGAATCCCCTCGTGTCTGATCTCACCGGTGAACTCATTGATGGGCGATATCAGCTCCTTCGCCAAGTAGCCACCGGTGGTATGGCGAGCATTTATGAAGGTTTTGATATTCGCCTCGATCGCAAAGTTGCAGTGAAAATCATGCATCCGCACTTGGCTCAAGATGAACAATTCGTTGAGCGTTTTATCCGCGAGGCAAAAGCGGCGGCGGCTCTCTCCCACCCCAATATTGTTGCCGTACAAGATCAAGGATGGAATCAGAGCGGAACGCCAGCGATCTTTATCGTGATGGAGATGGTCGAAGGTCACACCTTGCGCGAATACCTCCATGAACAAGGTCAAGTTACTTATCGAGATGGAATCCGCTTCTTACTGCCTGTTTTAAGTGCGCTCTCTGCGGCTCACAAGCAAGGCATTGTGCACCGCGATATCAAGCCAGAAAATATCTTGGTCTCTAAAGAGGGCCGCATCAAGATTGCAGATTTTGGCCTTGCAAAAGGTCCGTTCCTGGGAACCACAATGACAGCTGAATCCAGTGTCATTCTCGGAAGTGTTTCTTATCTCTCCCCCGAGCAAGTTCAACGTGGCGTTGCAGATTCTCGATCCGATGTTTATGCGGTGGGTATTACTGCATTTGAAATTTTTACTGGGCGCAAACCATTCGATGGCGCTGAACCAATTCAAATCGCATATATGCATGTCAACGAGCGCGTACCTCGTGTGAGCTCGCTGATTTCAGATTTTCCAGCAGACCTTGATGAGTTGATTTTTAAAGCTACAGCTGCAGATCCAGATGAACGACCAAGAGATGCATCTGAGTTCCATACCCTTCTGACGGCAATTAATATGCGTCTGAATCCACAAGAGAATCAGCTCAGCCTTGAGCTTGATATTCCCATCCAACCAATGCGCCCCGCTAAGAAGCCAAAGTCACGAAAGCTAGTAGAACGCACCAGAAGCCTTTCACTCTCTGGGGTTTCACGTAAACCGGAGAAGACAGAGGTTGCAGCACAGCCAGAGACAACTGCACAAGTTGCCAAGCGTAAGAAGGCAAGTAAACGTGTTCGCCGAAACCGCAAGATTGCTGTTGCAATGGCTATCGCCCTTGGTGTCACCGGTTGGTATATCTTAATCGGCCCTGGCTCACGCGTCGTTGTTCCTTCTACTGTAGGTGCAACCTCTACTGAAGTTTCAGCTGCTCTTACACCGCTTGGGCTAACCTCTATCGTTGTTGAACGCCGCTACAGTGAAGAAATTGAAGCAGACCATGTCATCGAATCAATTCCTGCCGGTGGCGAGAAGATTGATCAAGGTGGAACAGTGAAGATTGTTCTCTCTAAGGGTCCAGAGCGATATGTCATTCCAATGGTGCAAGGCCTTACTCCAGATGCCGCTCTGGCTGCATTGCAGAAGTATCCGCTCAAAGTTGCAGCCAATATCGAAATCTTTGACTCCACCGTTCCCAAGGGTTTTGTCATTTCAGCAAATCCTGCATCAGGAAGAAAGGTGAAGCGAGATACAACTGTCACTTTGACGGTCTCAAAGGGCATCGAACAAGTTGCTCTTGCTTCGTATCTTGGCAAGAGCGGTGAACAAGCGCTCAATGAATTAACTGATGCTGGCTTTAAAGTCACATCTACTTATGCATTTAGTGAAACGAAATTAGCTGGCGAAGTAATCTCCCAAACCCCTGTCGGTGGTGGCACAGCCAATAAAGGTGCTGCAGTTGCAATTGTGATCTATAAGGGAACTCAATATGCCTACATCCCAAATCTCTACTCTATTGAAGAAGCTAAGGCGGTCAAGGATCTTCAGGACCTTGGACTCAAGGTTGTAGTCAAGAAGATTGGCAAGAAGACCATCAAGAAGGTCAC
>NZ_JBJTMK010000128.1:0-12754 GCF_046070465.1 Candidatus Planktophila sp.
AGAATCTCTTGCAAGCTTTCGAAAAACTCCATGGCTTATCTTGGCCAAAAGTTGTTGTTATTTACTGATAGAAAACTTCTTCGTGGAAATCTTCCGGGGTCGGTTTAATGGGACGACTATGAATTAAATCCCCGGCGTTACGCGGCAGAGTCAGCACAAAGTGCGCACCCTTTCCTGGGCGACCCCATGCATCGAGTTCGCCATTGTGAAGCCGCGCATCTTCCAAGGCGATAGAAAGCCCCAGTCCTGTTCCACCACGGACACGTGCACGTGAAGGGTCCGCGCGCCAGAATCGGTCGAAGACGCGAATCAGAGATGATTCATCGAGACCAGTGCCGAAGTCACGTACTCCGACAGCGACCTCGGTCTCTGTTGTCTTGATTTGAATCTCAATCGGGGTGCCATCGCAATGATCTAGTGCATTAGATAAAAGATTGCGCATAATCCGCTCTACACGGCGCATATCTGCCTTGACCGCAACAGTCGAGCTATCTGACTTGGTAGATACTCCTGAAGTCTTCTCATCGCTATCGATACCGAGATCATGGACGCAACGTTTAATAAGGGCGATGAGATCAAATTCGACTGGTTCGAGAACAGCCACTTCGGCATCAAATCGGCTCACTTCGAGCAGATCTTCAAGTAAGCGCTCGAACCTATCGAGTTGAGCAACCAAAAGCTCTGCACTTCGCGCAACAGGTGGATCAAAGGTGGTGCGGTGGTTATAGATAACTTCTGACGCCATGCGAAGAGTGGTCAGAGGTGTCCGCAATTCGTGGGAGACGTCAGAGACAAATCGCTGCTGCACGCGAGATAAGTTCTCCAGCCGAGAAATCTGCTGTTCAATTGACTCTGCCATTTCATTAAATGAGTGCGCTAACGTCGCGAGCTCGTCGTTCGATGTAATAGGAACTCGGAGATCAAAATCTCCTTGTGTAAATTGCTGAGCGACTGCCGCTGCTTCCCGCACCGGTCGGACAACTTGGCGGACCACAAGCCATGTAATCAGGGCGATGAGGAAGATAAGAGCAAATCCTGTAACTAAAAGTGAGTTTTGAATCAATTTCATGGTTGATGCTTGATTGGCTAGTGAGAAGACCACATACATTTCATATCGACCAGCACCTGGAATATCAATTCGATTTCCTACAAAGAGTGAATCAGCTCCTTCTCCAGAGAAATACTTTAATTTTCCATATTCATATTGCAGGTTCGAGTCCTTCAGAATCTTTGTTCTTACATTCGATGGAATTGACTCGGACATCGCTCCGTTAGAGGCCATCTCGTAATTCACTTTGGAAGTCTTTGTCGTAGGCGTCTTGACGATAATGACTTCGCGTCGCTGTTCTTTAATTCCCTGAGTTGTGGCATCAACGACAATCTCAGCGAGAATCTTCTTACGTTCATCAACGTTCTTACCTTGAGAAATCAAGAGCTGGTACTGCGCATTGAAGAATGCCAAACGTGCTTCGGCGATCGAGGAATTGAGATTTACTGAGCGAATACCATCAGAAAGTCGAGAGTAGAGAGCAGAACCTGTAAGCCAAACGACACCGAGTGAGAGAAGAATCGTGGAGGTAACGACTTTGGCGCCAAGAGACCGCTGAAAGGCAAGACGAAGTCTTGTCATTCTATGACGTGCCGCCTGCCTTATATCCAACACCGCGAACAGTCATCACGATCTCTGGATGCTCAGGATCATGCTCAATTTTTGAACGGAGGCGCTGAACGTGAACATTAACGAGGCGGGTATCGGTTGAGTGACGGTAACCCCAGACCTCGCTGAGAAGTGCGTCGCGGGTAAATACTCGACCTGGATCTTTGGCAAGTGCCACGAGAAGATCAAACTCAAGCCGCGTCAAGGTAATAGTCTTCGGTCCGCGGTGAACTTCATGAGCTGTCACATCAATAGTGAGATCGCCGATCGAGAGGATCCCTGTGACATCTGCATTGGTGCGGCGTAGGCGTGTACGAATTCGTGCAATGAGCTCTGCCTCATCACGGAAAGGCTTCTGCATATAATCATCAGCGCCAGCTTCGAGTCCTCGAACGATGTCGAGAGTTTCGCCCTTGGCGCTCAGCATCACGATCGGCACAACTGATTCTTTGCGAATCAGCGTGCAGACCTCGATGCCATCTATTCCTGGAAGCATCACATCGAGGAGTACGAGGTCTGGAGGATTATTTCTAAATGCCTCAAGCGCTTCGTCTCCACGATTGACGAGATCTACATCAAAGCCTGAACTTGTAAGAACAATTCCAAGCATCTCTGCAAGATCTAAATCGTCATCGACGACCAGGATTCGAGCCATTTATGAACCGTGCTCCCATGAGTTGAGGTACAACTCTTGTGCAGGTGTAAGTGTGTCGATATTGCCGCCCATTGACTTGAGCTTGAGTGATGCAACTTCCTTATCGATATATGAAGGAACTTCGTGAACTCCAGCTGGAAGGTTCTTGGCTTCTTTTACAAGGTATTCAGCTGTGAGGGCCTGATCAGAGAATGACATATCCATGACTGATGCTGGGTGGCCTTCTGCTGCACCAAGGTTCACAAGACGACCTTCTGCAATGAGGAGTAGACGGCGTCCATCGGCAAGTACATATTCATCTGTCTGGTGACGCATCTTTGAATTCTTTGTCTTTGCATTCTGTTCTAGCCATGCCACATCGATTTCGATATCGAAGTGACCTGAGTTAGCCATAATTGCGCCATCCTTCATCACTGCGAAGTGCTCATCGCGAAGTACATCGCGGTTGCCTGTCACAGTGATGAAGACATCGCCAACCTTTGCGGCTTCTGTCATTGGCATGACCCGGTAACCCTGCATCATTGCATCGAGAGCCTTAGTTGGATCGATTTCAGTGACGATGACATCCGCACCCATGCCCTTTGCACGCTCTGCAACTCCCTTGCCGCAGTAACCGAAACCTGCGACAACAAGAACTCGACCTGCCAGCAAGAAGTTTGTTGCGCGAAAGACTGCATCGAGAGTCGACTGACCTGTTCCGAAACGGTTGTCGAACATGTGCTTTGTATCTGTGTCATTGACCGCAATCATCGGGAATGTCAATGCGCCATCTTTAGCCATCTGATTGAGGCGGATAACACCGGTTGTTGTCTCTTCGCATCCGCCAGAAATATTAGGAAGAAGCTCGCGACGTGTTGTGTGAAGCGTATTGACGAGGTCACAACCATCGTCGAAGACCTGGTGAGGTTCGATATCAAGTGATGCGTTGATGTGTGCATAGTAACCATCGCGATCCACTGCATTGCGCGCAAAGACTGAAATTCCATACTCGTGCACTAGCGCAGCCGCTGTGTCATCTTGTGTAGAAAGTGGGTTTGATGCACAGAGAGCGATCTCTGCTCCGCCCGCCTTGAGGACGCGCATCAAGTTTGCTGTCTCAGTTGTGACGTGCATACATGCTGAGATACGAACGCCAGTAAATGGCTGTGTCTTCTCAAAGCGTTCGCGAATCTGTGCAAGAACAGGCATATTGCGCTCCGCCCATTCGATGCGCTTGCGACCGGCAGCGGCAAGTGATGCATCTGCAATATCGTGCTTAGGAACGGTAGTTACTGACATTTATATCTCCCTCAATAGGCTCTTAAAAAGGCCCCAACTATTAGTGGGCTCTTCTATTTTCGCTTGACCTTCGGCGTAGGGCTCTACTGTGCTGATCGGCTATGGGAATAGATTACTAGCCCAAGGCTGGAAAGGCAGAATTAAGGCTTAGGCGCGAATTGTGTTGAGAACAGCATCACGAATGGATGCCATCTCTTGTGAAGTCGTAGCCTCAACGTTGAGTCGAAGGAGAGGTTCAGTATTGGAGGCGCGTAAGTTGAACCACCATGTATCGCCGGTGACAGTTAATCCATCTAGGTAATCGAGTTCTACGCCCTCGATTGCTCTGTATTGATCTTCAATTTTCTTTGTAGAAGCAACTGCGTCGCCAACCTTCGAATTAATCTCACCGCTAGAGAAGTAGCGATTAAATGGTGCTAGCAACTGAGATAGCGGAACTTCATCTTCGCCGAGAGCTGCAATTGCGTGGAGTGCAGCCAACATTCCTGAATCTGCTCGCCAGAAGTCACGGAAGTAGAAGTGGCCAGAGTGCTCGCCTCCAAATACCGCTCCAGTCTCTGCCATGAGCTTCTTAATATATGAGTGACCTACTCGTGAGCGAACTGCGGTGCCACCATTTTCTTCGACAACTTCACGAACTGCTTTCGATGAAATGAGGTTATAGATGATTGTTGAGGCTGGATGCTTTGCAAGTTCACGAGTGGCAATCAAAGCGGTGAGCGCGGATGGGTTAACCAGATCGCCCTTCTCATCCACCAAGAAGCAGCGATCTGCATCGCCATCAAATGCAAGACCGATATCTGCCTTTCTCTTCTTGACCTCTGCCTGCAGATCTTTGAGGTTCTCCGGCTCGATGGGATTAGCCTCGTGATGAGGGAAAGTTCCATCGAGTTCGTAGTACATCTCAGTCACGTTTGCGTTGAGGCGAGAGAAAACAGCTGGCGCTGTATGTCCTGCCATGCCATTGCCAGCATCAATGACAATTGTGAGAGGCCTGATGTGAGAGAGATCAACAAGTTGAAGAAGGTGAGAGACATACTCTTCGAGCATCTCTTGACGACGTTCAACACCTACTTGAGAAAGTGCAAGAGGTGAACCTTCGTTGACAAATTTCTCAATGGTAAGAAGCCCAGATTCTTTTCCGATCGGACGCGCACCGCTGAGACACATCTTGATTCCGTTATATGCAGCCGGGTTATGGCTAGCTGTAAACATTGCTCCAGGAAGATTGAGCTTGCCTGCCGCAAAGTAGAGCATGTCTGTTGAAGCAAGACCGATACGGATTACGTCGAGGCCTTGAGAGGTAACACCTGCACTAAAGGCATCTGCAAGAGTGGGAGATGAAGGACGCATATCTTCGCCAATAACAACTGTTCCTGGTTCACGTTCTGCTTTGAGAAAACGAGCAAAAGCTGCACCCACTGCAAAGGTAAATTCAGATGTAATTTCACTATCGACGAGTCCGCGAATGTCATAGGCCTTAAAAATTGATGCGCTCATGCGCTAATAGTAAGAGGTGAAATACTAAGAAGGAACCGCACGAAGGTGGCCGCGTCGACCAACTTGTGCACCAGATGCAATCCCAGTCTCGGGAGTCTGATCTTGATGAGCTCGCGCAACTTCACGTACCGCATCTGCGATCGCCATCAAATCATCTTCGCTTGGTCCAACGCCTTGAGAATTGAGAGCTTCACGTTCGATGCTCCAACCGTTAGGAACAGTTAATCGAGCAGCGTGACGTTCGCAGAGATCGTAGGCATGCGGCTCGGAGAAGGTTGCTATGGGTCCAAGCACTGCACGTGAGTCGGCATAGATATAGGTAAGAGTCATCGTCGCGGCAGCCCTACAGCTAACACGAGAGCAGGGGCGCCCTGTTACTGAACTCATAGATGAAAGATTAGTGGGCGAGGCAATGAAAGTTATGGAATCAACACTCTGATATTTGAACGAGGTATTGAGGAACGGGTCAGAACACTTCCGGTCACCAATGGGGCGTAACCAAATCCGCTCTTTGAGGCGATGAGAGCTGCGCCATAAGTTTGTGCAGATCGCTGTGTGATAGTAAATGAGCGTGTACGTTCAGAGATTTGATAGGTAGCGATGTCACTGCCTCGCACCGTGATTATCTGCTTCTTTCCTGAAACTGAAGTGAGCTCGAGATCGACAGCGATTTCACCTCCAGTAAATACCAGCATTGGAGCGAGACCGGTTGCAGCAAATGTTCCATTCTCTAGCTCTGGAACACCAGTGCTCCACAAGAAATCGGTCTTTCCTTGTGATTGAGTCTTTGTGAAGACTGAAGCCACAAATGGGCGCTCTGCTGTGAGATGGAGCGCAAACTTTCCTGACTGCATAATGACATCGAGCGGGAGGTCGACAACTTTTCCTGCCGGAATCATCTTTCCATCAATACCAGCTGGGGAGAAAGTTCCATCAGTTGATTTAATTTCGACACCGATTTGAGCTCCGACCTCTCCGGGAATCAGAATGCGCAAAGTATGAGGCAGTGATGTCTTCTTTCCAGTCTGCTGTGGGACGGCAGGAATTACGAGAGACTTTGTTGCATTTTCGACTGAGTTAACTGTGTCTCCACCGAGAGCTTGTAGGCCACGTCCTCGCTCATCTGTCACAAAGGCGTTTACCCGACCGGTTTGTGGAACGACATGAATCGCTATTGATCGAGAACCGGGTGCCAACGACGCCAACTGAGTTGTGATGAATGAATTGGCTTTTACTGCAAATACTTGCTCTGCCTGAACTCCATTTTCAGTAAAGACGGTAACGCCAACAAGAGCTTTGCCTAAACCGCTATTCACAATTGTGAGTGAGCCTTTAGAAGTCACATCCGCAGTGGCTCCAACAAACCACTGAGATGTCACAGGTGCAAGGCAAGTGACTCCTCCTGCCCATACTCCAGTGCGGACCTGCCACATCAGAGGAGTAATCGATTGTCCATCAATTACGGTCGCCTGCGGGCCTCCGGCTAATCGACGAGTACGAGACTCCTTGAAGGCCATCGTTGATACGCCAGTTTTGCGAATCAGCAATTGAGGTGAAGAAAGAGAGATTACTGAACTCTGTCCGCTTAGATTTGGCGGACAGACAACAGCTGGATAGCTCTCTGAAAATCGATTGTTCTTTGTAGTAAAGCTCACCACGTTGCTAAAGAGAATCACTGCTAGGAAAGCTGCCAAGAGCTGAATGAGGCGATTTTTCATTAGGCCACCTCGCGATCTTCGAGTTCACGGCGCTTACGGCCCGCAGGAAGCGCCATCACGATCGCCGTCACAAGTGCAATGAGAAAGATTGAAAGCCATGCACGGCGACTTGTTCCGTCATGCAAGAAAACAACTTCGCCGCCCTCATAGACTTTAAATTGAGGAAGCCCAAACTCGCTTTCGCTGCGATCAAGTCGAACTCCCGCAGCAAGTGCTTGCCAGCCTTGGCTGTAATTTTCCGTCAGAGTGAGCGTTCCTGGTCCTGGCACTACGACTGACCCCAATGCGATGTCGAGGACAGAGCTCTTCCCCGAGAAGTCGGTGAAGATTGCTCGGCCGGTGGGTTGCGCAACTTTCCAAACAGTTCCTGCCGGGGTTGCTGAAGCGCGGTTAAAACCTCCGAGGCCATCGATAGTTTGAATAAGTTCTTGATGTGCAGGATTCTTCACAAATACATACTTGATACCGAATGATGCAAAAGTCTTTGAGCTGCCTACCCCTGTGTTGTCGATAAGACCTTCAACGGCATGGGTGATAAGCGGTGCATTCTCGATTGCAACATCAGGCTGACCAAGTGTTACCTCTCCCCCACGGGCAATGTAATAAGCAAGTGCACTGCGATCACCTTCTTCGATAGTTCGAATCACCAGAGTCTTTGCATCTGCTTCAATAGCGAGGAAGGCAGGAAGTACTGGTTCTGCTTTTCTTTGAACGGGCGATGCAGCACCTGCAGAGAAGACCCACAGAGATGACGTCACGCTATACGTTGCGCTGATCAAGATCACAAGCCCTACTGCTATATGTTGATAATTAAAGTGCGATTTTTCAAGGCGAGAACGAACGTCGTCAAACATAATGACAGTCGCACTGACTGAGAGCGCTGTAGCAATAGCAAGGAAGGCTCCAGCAAATACGTATTCACGACTCGACGAACCATTACCAGTGACTTGAAGTGAGGCGGCGAGAGCACCGAAGAGTAAAAATCCGATTCCATACGTGGAGTATTCGCGCGCCTTTGTGGTCGAGAAATATGTAACCACAAGCAGGATAGAGATAGGACTAATCGACCACCAAGGAAGCGAACCCGCTCCGCCAGGATTTGCTAGCAGTGCAAGGTTTCCACCGCCTCCTGGCTGCATGATTCCAATCTCTAAAAGTATTCGGGATGGGTGAACGATGTACGTAAGAGATGTTGGCAGGGCGAGAATCAATGGAGTGAAAAGGACAATTGAACGGCGACCTAAGCGAGTGAGAAAGAGTGGATCGCGAAAACTCTTATCTGCAGCTATGTAATCGCGTGCAATGTAATACAGCGAAACCAGAACTAGAATGAGAATCAGAGAAGGGTTGAGAGCCTGAAGCACCCAAATGAAGAGTGAAATCGCAAAGAGATTTCGAATGGAACGATTTTCTATTGCGCTCCATTCGCCCAAGTGGGCGAGAAAGACAGGAAGAAGAATGACAAGCGCAACGACTCCGAGGTGGCCACCATTGACCGATGAAATAGCCACTGGAGAGAGGGCGTAGAGAAGTGATGTTGCCGCAATCAAGACTGGGCTAGAGGATAGGTTTTGCAGGAATCTCTGTGCACTCCATAACGCCAAAAATGGCGCAACAATAAAGAAGATTGAGATAAATGCGGGAACGTTTCCCAATGTGAGAAGTGAACCAATTCCAACTAGAAGCACCCAGGCAGGGGCTGCAATATTTGAGCCCATTCCGACTTCATGCCAGCTCTGCACAAAGAATTGCCAGATATCCGACACACCTGAAGGAGATGTGGCTAATGCGCCTCCCGAGATAGAACCCCACCGATGCCGAGTCCAACCAAAGGTAATGACTAGTAAGAAAGTAGAAGCGATCACTAGCGGCTTAACAAAAATTGTCTTCCAAATGTTGTTGTTGAGTGGTTGAAGAATTTCTTCATCTTCATTGATATCAAGTTCACTGAGTACTGGTACCTGGTCGCTCTTATCATCGGGAAAGATTTTTCCGCGGATATTTTCAATGATTCGGCTAAAGCCGCTTCTGACTTGCGTCCATCGCGATGGAATAAATCGTCCAACAATTCCTGAAGAAACTAATCGCTGCTGCTTACGAATTTTTCTTGCTGCAAGAAGTTCCCCCGGATGAATCAACAGCGATGCGATTGCAAGAATTTCATCGCTGGAATACCCAGGAAGTTTTGCAAAGAGATAGGCAATTGAACGAATAGCGGCACCGCTCATGAGCTGTAGCGCCAGGAGTGGCAACTTCCACCAAGATGAGTTTGCAAGGAGTACATAGGCAGCGTTACGACGATCTAGGAGAAGTGGGCGATGCAGAGGTGCACCTTCAATATCAATCGCACGTCGTTCAGATGAGGCAGCTTGGGCGTGGAATCCAATTGCTGATGTGACCACAAGCACCGAGTGGCCAGATGTATGTACGCGCCAACCAAAATCAACATCGTCGCGGAAGAGTTCTAAGTTCGGATCAAAACCACCTAGCTCTACAAAGACATCGCGACGGATAAGCGCTCCCGCGGTACTGACGGAGAGGACTTCGTGATTCCCATCATGTTGACCTTGATCGTATTCATGCGGCTCAAGCCCGGTCCAACGAGAACCGTTTGTGGCGATACTGATTCCAACTTCTAATAAGTGAGTGCGATCATGCCATCCCAGTAACTTAGGACCGGCCATGACTATGTTGGGGCGATCGGCAACGGCAGCAGTGAGTTGTTCTAACGCATGTGGATCGAGAGCGCAGTCATCGTGGAGAATCCAAAGCCACTCTTCTACCCCTTCAATCGGAGCAGGGAGTTGAGAGACGCCGTACTGAACAGCCTGACCAAATGATGTTGTGCGATCGAGAGTAACGGTTGGAATGCGAGCGCCTTTGAGCAGCTTTGCCGATGCATCTTGGGAACCAGTATCGATAGCGAGAATTTGATCGGCGCTACGAGTCTGGGAAGTAATCGAGGCGACAACCTCGGGTAGCCATGTCGCACCATCGTGCACGACAAGAAGTGCTGTGATGCGTGAGGTGGTCATGGAATTACTCTAACTTTTGCAAGAGCAAAAAGTGAAAGAGACCTTAGGCGCGACGCTTAAGGCGACGACGTTCACGCTCTGAGAGTCCACCCCAGATACCGAATCGCTCATCGTGAGCGAGCGCGTATTCGAGGCATTCCTGGCGGACATCGCATGATTGGCAGACACGCTTTGCTTCGCGTGTAGAGCCGCCCTTTTCAGGGAAGAAAGCTTCTGGGTCGGTCTGAGCGCACAATGAGCGCTCCTGCCATGAGAGCTCCATATTCTCGCCATTTGCGAGTTGGATGGTTGGTCCAGCAGTGGGGGCTGATGGCTTGCCAGTTGAGAAACCTTCTGGGCGGATCGGCATACGTCGAATCTCCTTGCAGACCTTAGGGCGCAATTCGGTGTGAATTGCTGCGCTCTAGGACTGAATTACACCCATGTAATCCCTATAAGTCAACCCCGAGTTTCCCTATTAAATGGTCACAATGGGGTAAAAAATTGAAGATTTTCAGCTTTTTACAGATTAATGGGTTCAGAAATCGCACTGGACAAGTAGTGGCGCGATTTGTGAAAACCTGATGTGAGAAGTGTCTTATGAAAAATAAAGCACTGTGAGATTTCAACACCGTCCTCTATGACTACATCGTCACCAATGATGCAATCATCGATGCGGACATTCGCCCCCACCTTTACGTTCTTGCCCAATGAACTTTTGCCGGTGATCATTGCAGTGGAGTCAATCTCGCACCCTGGCATCGCATGAAAATCACCATCGATGAGATCACGTGAACCTTTAAAGAGCGCTGCTGGTGTACCTACATCAAGCCAATATGCCTGCTCTTTATAACCAAAGACTGGGCGGCCTGCTGCGACAAGATCTGGAAATGTTGCTCGCTCAATGCTGACGACTTCACCTAAAGGAATTCGATGAATGACGGATGGATGGAAAATATAACAACCTGCATTGATGGAGTTAGTAATTGGGTTATCCATCTTCTCCAAAAACGCTGTGACGCGGTTTTCTGAATCTGTCGGAACGCATCCAAAAGCGCGAGCGTCTTCAACTTCAATGAGGTGAAGCGTCGCATCAGCAGACTTGCTCTGGTGAAACTTAATTTGATCTGCAATTGAGTGGCGACTGAGGACATCACCATTAAATACAACAATTGGCTCATCACCCAGGCCATCAATATCCAAAAGTTCCGCAGCGTTGCGGATTGCACCGCCTGTTCCCAATGGTTCTTTCTCTACTGCATAGAGAATCTTCATTCCCCACTTGGATCCATCACCAAAGTAAGGAGTAAAAACTTCTGATAGGTATGAAGTAGCAAGAACAAGTGTGTGAATTCCTGCTTTCTGCGCTGCCAGAATTTGGTGCTCTGTTACCGGAAGACCTGCAACTGGCAACATCGGCTTGGGTGACTCGGAAGTCAGCGGCTTCAGACGTGTACCAAAGCCACCAACGAGAAGGATTCCGACTGCCATAGCTATGACTTTACCGCAGCGAGAATGCGTGAGGCGGCTTGCGAAATCTGCTGATCTGTTGCTGTCATCGCAATCCGGATATGCGTTGAATCGCCATAGAAAATCCCTGGTGTTGCAAGCACGCCCAACTTTGCAAGCCATGCTACGGAATCCCAGCAATCTTCATTGCGCGTTGCCCAGAGATAGAGACCGGCATTGGAGAATTCAATGGAGAAACCTGCCGCCTCGAGCGCAGGAATCAGTGTGGCCTTACGAGAGTTATAGAGATTGCGCTGTTGAGCAACATGATCAGAATCCGAGAGGGCGGCAATCATCGCTTTCTGCACGGGAAGCGGAACCATCATGCCTGCGTGTTTACGTACCTCAAGAATTTCAGCGATCAGTTGTGGATCGCCGATAACAAATGCTGCGCGATACCCAGCAAGATTCGAGCGCTTTGAGAGTGAGTGCACGGCGAGAATATTGCGATTATCCCCACCGGTGTATTGCAAAATCGATGTCGGTGTTACATCTCTACCAAATTCTAGATAGCACTCATCGGAGACCAGGACTCCCCCTGAATTGCGAGACCACTCTATAGCTGCTTCGTATTCGGATTGTGAGTGAACACGACCTGTTGGATTAGATGGAGAATTCACCCATGCAAGATCTGCTTGCGGCCATTGCGATGCATCAATTTCAACGGCGGTATGTGAGGCCTTTGCCAACATTGCACCGACTAAATATGTTGGGTAAGCGACCGCCGGATAGAGAACCGTTGATGATGTGAGAAAGGTCGGAAGCCAGGCAACGAATTCTTTGGAACCGATAAGTGGTAAGACACCGAACTCACCGGTTGCCCCCAGATTATCTTTTGCCCATTGGGTAATTGCTGCACGTAGCTCGGGCGTTCCGGTGGTTACTGGATAACTCGGAGAGTTTGAAGATTCTTTCAATGCCTGCTGAATAAATTCTGGCGTGGGGTCAACAGGTGTTCCTACAGAGAGATCAATAATCCCTTCCGAGTGTTCTTTCGCAGTTGCGCTGTAAGGTGCCAGCGCATCCCACGGAAAATCAGGAAGTTTGTGGCCCAAGAGCGCTTACATCAGCGTGATCAGTACCCGTCTGACCTACCTTTGATGCTCCGCCAGGTGAACCTAGCTCGACGAAGAATTCTGTATTGATCTTCTTGTAGTCCTGCCACTGTCCTGGGACATCATCTTCATAGTAGATAGCTTCTACTGGGCAGACCGGCTCGCAAGCACCGCAATCGACGCACTCATCTGGCTGGATGTAGAGCATGCGTGAACCTTCATAGATGCAATCCACTGGGCACTCTTCGCGACATGACTTATCTTTCACATCGACACAAGGCTGAGCAATCACATAGGTCACGGTGGGCCTCCTTTGAAGGATAGAGCAGGCGGTAATTCTAACCATGGAGTACCGGTTATTGCTGAAT
>NZ_JBJTMK010000129.1:0-3070 GCF_046070465.1 Candidatus Planktophila sp.
GCCACGCTCAATACCTGCCCCTTTCAGGAAGTCGGCATATGCGCGAATCTCCCTCTCTCTCTCCGGAAAGTAGAGGGAGATCAGGCGATCAAGTTCTGGTTCCACGTGAAACAAATCCCCTATGAGGGCTTAGTTTGGGAAGATGACGACGAAGCGGCGTGGATCTTCGCCCTCAGACTCTGAAGTGAGGCCCATATCCTGAATTGTGTCGTGGATAATCTTGCGCTCAAAGGCGTTCATTGGGTCAAGCTTGATCTCTTTGCCTGTTGACTTAGCCTCTTCACCAAGCTTCTCTGCAAGGGTAGTGAGCTCCTTGCGACGGTTGGCGCGGAAGTTCTCAATATCAAGCATTAAACGACTACGGTCACCTGAAGATGTCTGAACAGCGAGGCGTGTGAGCTCTTGGAGGGCGTCGAGAACTTCACCATCCTTTCCAACGAGGTGGTTGAGTTTGCCGCCGACGATTGCTAGCGATGCACGACCGTTTTCAACATCGATATCGATATCTCCATCGAGATCTGCGATATCAAGGAGCGCATCTAGGTAATCAGCTGCAATATCGCCCTCTTCTTCGAGCTTTGCTACCGACTTAGGGGCTTTCTTAGCTACATCTTTGGTCTCTTCTACAACTTCTGTTGACTCTGGCATTTTCTCTCCTATGAGTAGGGTGAATTATATGTTTTTATGCGTTATTGATAGTAAATGTCCGAATTACTTCTTCTTCTTTTTAGCCTTCTTTGGCTGTTGGCGCTGACCTTCAGCCTTAGGCGCCTCAATCGTTGTTGCTCCACCCTCTGTAGCAAGCTCTTTACCCTCAAGTTTTGCTTTGTGAGCGCGCTTGCGCTGGAGCTCCTCATAAGCGGGAGATCCTGGGGTTGGGTTTCGCTTGATGACATAGAACTGCTGTCCCCAGGTCCACAGGTTTGTAGTCGACCAGTAGATCAAAACACCGACTGGGAAGTTCACACCTGAGATAGCGAAGATGAGTGGGAATAAATACAACATGATTTTCTGCTGCTGCAACATCATATTGTTGCTTGCATCCATCTTTGGCATGCCTTTTGTCATCAACTGCTTTTGAGTTGTAAATGTTGTTGCTGACATCAGTGCAATCAAAAAGATTGTCACAATCTTGACAGTTAACTTATCTGAACCAAGGAAAGTCTCTGAGATTGGTGAACCAAAGAATTTTGCTTGTGCTGCTGAAACTAAATATTCGCCCTTCATAAAACCATGTGGCTTGTTGTGAGCGATTCCATTAAGAACTGTGAAGAGTGCAAACATGACTGGTGCTTGCGCCAAAATTGGGAAACATGATGCAAGAGGATTTGTCTTGTGCTCTTTGTAGAGCTTCATCATCTCTTCGGATTGCTTCTGGCGATCATCTTTGTATTTTGCTTGAATCGCCTTCATTTGAGGTTGTAACGCAGTCATTGCTCGCTGGCTCTTGATCTGCTTTACAAACAATGGAATCAAAATGATTCGGATTAAAACAACGAGCCCCATGATCGAGAGTGACCATGTCACACCTGAGTTAGCACCGAAGATTGGCGATAACACTTTGTGAATCGCAATCATGATTCCAGAGACGATGTTGTAGAGCGGATTCAAGATAAAGCCCATTAGTGGACCCCTTCGGTAATTGTTGTAGTGCTGGAAACCATTGTGTTGCGCACCTTTGCGATAGCTTCTGCGCTATCGAGGTCGTAATCAACGTAATCAATGCCGCCATCAGACCATGGGTTGCAGCGCGCTATACGCCAGATGGACATTGCTAAACCTTTAATTCCGTAGCGTCGGATTGCAGTCGCTGCGTAGTTAGAACAAGATGGGTAGTACTTACATCGAGGTTCGCGTGTAGATGAGTAAGCCTGATATCCCTTTATCAAAAGTTGAGCGAAGCGCTTCATGACGCATCTGCCATTCTCTTGGCAGCTTTAGAAATCAAACGTGTAGAAATTTCTGCAATTTCACTATGAACATCAGTTGAAGCATCTTGTTTCAATCCGCGAACCACAATCAAAGATCCTTGTGGAAATGATGAGAGGTGCGCAGCTATTGCATGGCGAATCTGGCGTGATACTCGGTGTCGGCGGACTGACCCTCCGACGCTCTTACCAATAATCAGACCAGCGCGTGGAAGATCGTTTGAGGCAGGATTAACGTACAAATATCCAACGAAGTGTTGTGAGGTAACACGAAGTCCGCTCTTTGTTGTGCGAGCGAAATCTTGTGGTGAAGTTAAACGTGCAGATAATGGCAGCACGAGTACACGTTGCCGCTTACGCTGAGAGGCGTGAGCGGCCCTTTGCGCGGCGTGCTGAAAGAACTGCGCGTCCTGCGCGGGTAGCCATACGAGCGCGGAAACCGTGCTTCTTGGCGCGGCGGCGGGTATTTGGCTGGTAGGTGCGCTTTGTCATAAGAACTCCAAAATGTTTATGAGCTTTAGCTCTTACAAGGTAAGGCTCGTGGTCGATCAGGTCAGAAATACGGGGGAAGCGAGGGTGCAACGGTACGGGTGTGGATAGGTAGTGGTCAAACTCGACCGAAGCCCCTCAGGCGGGGGTAAGGTGTGGATAACTACTTGCTAATTGCCTAAAAAGGGTCTACTTTGCGGGTTCTCCACAGGTATCCGTCCTAGCGGGTCAAAATGCAAGGCTCAAGGCCTACTTTAGACCACACCCTGTGGATAACTTTGTGGATATCCGATATCCAAGTTGAGGAGAGGTCAGATGGCGCTAACCGCCCTTGAATTGACCCAGTTGTGGGAGCGCGTGGTCGATCATGTTTCGGCCGGCGAACCTCAACACCGCGCCTTCCTCGCAATGACTAAACCTCGAGGCCTTGTTGAAAATACAGATGGTCCAACCAGTCTCTTGGTTGCAGCTCCCAATGCCTTCGCGAAAGATGTTCTTGAATCGCGTCTTCGCCCTGTTGTCAACGAAGTGCTCACTCGCGAATTGGGAAGTGCTGCAAATATCGCGGTGATGGTCGATGACTCGCTCGAGCTCGCAGATTTACCAGAACCAACAATCTCTGTTGATGTTCCACGACCAGGTACAGGTCGTGA
>NZ_JBJTMK010000130.1:0-4608 GCF_046070465.1 Candidatus Planktophila sp.
CCTATGTGGCGACATAAGCCACTTCAACTTCTTGTCGTTGAAGGATGTTTTATTGGTTTTGGTTGGGGAATCTTTGATGTTGCAGTCCCTGCATTTGCAAAGCTTGAAGGTGTACCTCATCGCACTGCCTGGATCTTCACTGCTATGGGAGTCTCTAACATCATTGGCGGACTCTTGGGCGGTCTAGTATCAAAGAAGACGACCCCTCTTGGTGCGCTTCGTAAGACTTACTTCGCCTGGTTTATCGTCTCCCTCCCTCTTGCATTCACATACCCAGATTGGTCTCTCGTCATTGGTGGAGCTCTTCTCGGTCTTGTCGGTGGAGCAATCCAAGTTTTCTATTGGGAGGTTATGGAAGCGGTACGCCCACAAGGTTCGCCGTCAGGAATGATGGGCTGGCTCTGGACTATTGAGGGAACTTTAATGTCCATCGGTTCAGCATCGGGTGGATGGATCTCAGAGAAGTTCTCCCCGAGCCTTGGCATGAGCATTACAACCATCTGCATCGGCATTGGTTTCACCATATTAACGATTGGCCGTGGTCGCCTCGCAGCTGCAAATAAATTACCAACACCCGAAGAAGATCTTGCTGCAATGAAAGATAACGCAACGACTAATCAGTGAGCCGCGACATTCCAGTTCTTGCCTACTCCGATACCGACATTCAACGGAGCCTTGAGCGGGAAGGCGTTGCCCATCTCGCGGCGAACTAGCTCGGTTACTGCATCAACTTCCTTATCAATAACCTCGAGAATCAATTCATCGTGAACTTGCAACAGGAGGCGTGAAGTAAAGCCACCTTTCAGCAGCTCGCTCTGAACATTGAGCATAGCAAGCTTGATGATGTCGGCAGCAGATCCTTGGATAGGAGCATTGAGAGCCATGCGTTCGGCAATTTCTCTGCGTTGGCGGTTGTCGCTCATCAGATCGGGTAGATAACGACGACGCCCCATAACGGTTTCGGTATATCCGACCTTTCGAGCTTCCTCCACCACGGTGTTGAGGTAATCGCGAATTCCGCCGAAACGTTCAAAGTATCGATCCATCAAATCTTGTGCCTCTCGAGGTGAGAGATCGAGTTGGGCTGCAAGGCCGTATGAACTTAAGCCATATGCCAGACCATAAGACATCGCTTTAATTTGGCGACGCATCTCGGGATCAACGTCAGTTGGCTTAACACCAAATACTTCACCAGCAATAGATGCATGAAGGTCTTCACCGGATTCAAATGCCTTGATGAGGTTTGCATCATGTGACAGGTGGGCCATGATGCGCATTTCAATCTGGCTATAGTCAGCAGTCAGGAGCGCGTCATATCCCTTACCTGCTATAAAAGTCGCACGAATCTTACGTCCATCTTCTGTACGCACTGGAATATTTTGCAAATTCGGCCCAACGGATGAAAGACGACCAGTAGCAGCAACCGTCTGAGCGAAGTGAGTATGAATGCGACCATCGTCGGCAATCTCTGCAATTAGCCCATCAATGGTGGTTGCAAGCTTCTTCACTTCGCGGATCCGCAATAGAGAGGCGAGCACTGGATGCGCAGTCTTCTCAAATAACCATGCAAGTGCATCTGCATCAGTAGTAAAGCCAGTCTTGATTTTCTTAGTCTTAGGAAGGCCGAGTTCGTCAAAGAGAACAACTTGAAGCTGCTTTGGCGAGGCAACGTTAAATTCGTGCCCCACAGATGCATGAGCCTTTGCAGTCTCTTCTGCAACTTCCTTTTCAAAGAGTTCCAACAGTCGCTTAAGCTCTTTGGAATCAACAGCTACGCCACGATTTTCCATAGTCGCCAAGAGTTCAGCGACTGGTAGTTCGAGCTGGGTGAAGAGATCGGTCAGTCCTCGCTCTGCCAGCTCTACCTCAAGATTCTTCTTCATTCCAAAGTAGGCAGCAGCTTGTGAGGCAAGCAGGTTTTCGGGTGTCGAAATGTCAAGTGAAACGCCCCATTTATCTGCAACATCGGTAATAGAGGATGCGCGGACGCCCGGATTAACTAGGTAGGCGGCTAAGTCGATATCAAAAGAAATTCCAGTCAGTGGCTGTAGCCGCGCGAGCGACTTTCCATCGTAAACGATCTTGCCGATGGAGGTATCTGTAGCCCAATCCCCTAGCGTTGAACCTTCAACAAGGAATACATCTGTGGCGTTGAGCGCAACTGCATAACGTAGAAGCTTCTCATCAACAGATTGATTATTAAGTTCAAATGCGAGTGCGATCTCGCCCTTATGTGAAGAGATTTTCTTGGCAGCTTCCTTTGCTGAAACGAAGTCAGCTTTTACTGGTGCGCCAAAGAGATCGCCCTGGAGTTCACTGGCAGGTGACTTCTTTCCCTTGGCGGGCCCAGAAGCCGCAGCGGCAATTGGCTTCAAGCGGTCTTTCAAAGTTTTGAATTCAAGGGTTGTGAGAAGCGGGTCAATCTTCTCGAGATCAATACCCTTCCACTCCATATCATCGAGTGCGAAGGCAAATGGCGCATCGTGTACTAATTGCGTGAGCTCGCGGTTGCGAATAACGTTATCGATATTGTCACGAAGAGCCTGACCGACTTTGCCACCGACCTTATCGACCTCTTGCAGCAATTCGGTAAGTGATTCGTATTCGACGACCCACTTGGCGGCGGTCTTCTCGCCAACTCCAGGAATAGATGGCAAGTTATCGCTGGGGTCTCCGCGAAGTGCGGCAAAATCCGGATACTGAGCTGGGGTCATACCGTACTTTTCAATGACAGCATCAGGTGTCATGCGTGCCATCTCGCTGACGCCTCGCTTGGGATATAAAACCGTTGTCTTCTCATTAACGAGCTGGAAACTGTCGCGGTCGCCGGTACAAATCAAAACATCAAAGCCCTCTTTCTCTGCCTTCTTAGCCATGGTGGCAATCAGGTCATCTGCCTCATAACCTTCCAGTTGAAAGTGCTGGATGCCGCAGCCTTCAACAAATTCATGAAGGTATGACATTTGTGATCTAAATTCATCAGGTGTCGATGCTCGATTGGCTTTGTACTCAGGGAAGATGTCGGCACGGAAAGTCTTGCGAGACACATCGAAGGCAACGGCAACATGGGTGGGTTTCTCTTCTTTGATGAGAGAGATCAGCATCGTCGCAAAGCCATAGATTGCATTGGTGTGCTGACCCATAGCTGTTGTGAAGTTTTCGACTGGCAACGCATAGAAAGCGCGATACGCCATCGAATGGCCATCAATTAATAAGAGTTTCTTCGCGCTGCTCATGGCGGACATCCTATGTAACAAGTTAAGATTTCGAACTATGACGCAACCTGATTACTTAGCAATTCTCAAAGAGCGCGGCTCTGGTCTCCTTGATCAGAAGATGGGGATTGAAATCCTTGAAGCTTCTCCTCAGCGCCTCGTTGGACGTATGCCTGTTGAGGGAAATACTCAACCTATCGGATTGCTCCATGGTGGCGCCAACGTTGTTCTCGCAGAATCACTTGGTTCGATAGGAACGGCCTTGCATGCAGGCCCCGATCGGATGATTGTCGGTGTTGATATCAATGCAACGCATCATAAGTCAGCAAAATCTGGCTATGTCACAGGGGTTGCAACGGCAATTAGCCTTGGAAGAACACTCTGCTCGTACGATATTGCAATCACCAATGAAGACGGGCAGCGCACATGCACTGCCCGTATCACCTGCTTAATTCTCGCAGAGAAGTAATGTACTCAGTGAGCTCCGACTCCAAGGTATGCAGCTCGAACTGCTGGATCATTAAGGAGATCTGAAGCCTTAGCTTCCTTTACAACATTTCCTGTCTCAAGAACATATGCGCGGTGTGCACGCTGTAGTGCCTGCTGCGCATTCTGTTCTACGAGAAGAATTGTTGTTCCGAGATTATTAATCTCAGTGATGATGCGGAAGATATTTGCAATCATCAAAGGCGCAAGACCCATTGAAGGCTCATCAAGCAAGAGAACCTTTGGACGTGCCATCAATGCGCGACCAATTGCAAGCATCTGCTGCTCGCCACCAGAGAGAGTTCCTCCAGCTTGGTTGATGCGCTCAAGGAGACGCGGAAAGAGGTGGTAGACCTTTTCAAGATCTTCCTTCATCTCTGATTTACGATCCTTGCGGTGGTACTTACCCATCTCAAGGTTTTCAAGCACTGTCATGCCAGGAAAGATTCCGCGGCCTTCAGGAGCTTGAGATAGACCAAGATCTACTCGTTCGTGAGCTGGCATCTTTGAAATATCTTTGCCATCAAAGAGAATCTGGCCGCTTGAGACGGGACGAAGGCCAGAGATGGTCTTCAACATTGTTGTCTTACCTGCGCCATTGGCACCGATAAGAGTGACGATTTCACCTTCGTTAACAACGATTGAAACGCCCTTGATTGCTTCAATCTTGCCGTAGTGAACGTGGAGATCCTTAATTTCAAGACGCATCTGCAGGTGCTCCTAGGTAAGCCTCGATCACACGAGGGTCGTTTTGAACTACTGATGGAAGATCATCTGCAATCTTCTGGCCGAAGTCGATAACGACAACGCGATCAGAGATTCCCATGATCAGTGACATATCGTGTTCGATCAGAAGGACTGTGTATCCAGCATCGCGAATCTTCTTAATTGTCTCTGCAAGTGCAAC
>NZ_JBJTMK010000131.1:0-5785 GCF_046070465.1 Candidatus Planktophila sp.
AACAGGTTCTGTCTATTCACCAGAGCAGGTAAAGGCGATCGGCGAGTGGGCGCTGAAAAACCACATCTGGATTATCGCTGATGAAATTTACGAGCATCTTCTCTACGACGGTGCGACGGCTCCATCAATGCCAGTAGTTGTTCCAGGTCTTGCCGATCAAACAATCATTCTCAATGGCGTCGCAAAGACATACGCAATGACAGGTTGGCGCGTGGGCTGGATGATCGGACCTAAAGATGTCATCAAGGCGGCTACTAACTTGCAGTCTCACCTGACATCAAACGTTGCTAACGTCTCACAGCGTGCAGCTATTGCCGCTCTTACCGGCAGCCTCGATGCAGTGCATGAGATGGGCGTGGCTTTTGATCGCCGCCGTAAATTAATCGTCAGCCTACTCAATGAGATTCCAGGCTTTGAATGCCCAACTCCACAGGGTGCTTTCTATGTCTATCCATCAGTCAAGGGCGCGCTCGGTAAGTCAATCCGCGGCAAAGTTGCCACTACATCGGCAGAACTTGCAACAATCATCCTGGATGAGGTTGAGGTTGCAGCGGTTCCTGGTGAGGCTTTCGGACCTTCTGGTTACCTACGTTTCTCATATGCAACAAGCGATGAAGATATAGTCGAGGGTATTGGTCGAATCAAAAAACTTCTGACCGAGTAAACAGTTTTAAGGCAACAAAAAAGGCGGGAGCCCTCAATACTCCCGCCTTTTTTGATCTCGCGATTAACTAAAGATCTTGTTCCAATCGGAGATCTTTAGCAGGTAGTACTGGCCGCCTTCGATGGCTGCCTGATCTAGGGCATCGACCGGTGTTGACTCAAGTCGCGCCTTAGAGGTTGTCGTATGAACTTGTGCATTGAAGAAGAAATACGAAGCAGTGTCGCCTGCTTTACGCAGTACTGCATTCGCATTCACCATTCCGGATGACTCTTCATCGATAGTGATGAGTGAAGTTGCATCAGCAGCAAAGTAAGTCTTATCGAACTGAGCGACTACTCCGAGCTTGCCATCTGAAATTCGGTAAGCGATCACCCGTGAAACGTGGGCGTTATTACCTGGATCTTCTTGAATCAAGATGTGGCCACTCTCATCAATAGCCAAATTATCTGGCTTAGCAAGATACGGAGCTTCAGTTCCATTCAGGAGCATTTCGATAGATGCACCCTTGAGTGGATTCTTTACATCTTTGAAGGTGAGGCGCCAGAGCGCTCCACCATCGCGCGAGGTAGTTGGCTCAGCAGGATTAGGCGCCGTAGCTGCTGCATCTTTATTTGATTCAGTTGTCAGGAAGTAGTAAACATTAGGATTCTTAGGATCCCATTCGCCATCTTCTACACGTGAAAATGTAGTGCCAGCACCTTGTGCCTGAGCCTGAACGTCAGCATATGAAGGATCGGTATTGAGTGGATTGAAAGAAACTTCAACCTTCTCACCAATCTTGTAGTTTGCACGGAACTTGTTGTCAGTACGTGCATTCTTCACCGAGACGGAGTAAAGCTGGCCATTTGTGAGACCGGCCTTTTCAGCAAAGTTCGCACCTTTTTCTTGCTTGGTGCCGACATACATATTGAGCTGGCTTGAAACCGCTGCGCCATCTTCATTGAGCATTACCAATGTTGTTTTGCCCGAAGCTGGGTTAGTCAGTGCATTCTCATAACCTCCGAGACCCATCTTTGGAAGCTGAACGCCATTTCCATTCATATCAAAAGCAAAAACTCGAGAATTATCGGAACCTTCTTCAGCGGTCAGGTATACAGCGCCAGAGTAGCCAATTACCTTCTTGCCATCTTTTGCTGCCAAAGTCCCTGCTTGCATAAGATTTCCAGAACAGAACCGGTTGAGACCGTTGGAGAAGTTCTCGGAGCCAAATGAATCTAGCGCTGGATATCCTGCTGGGAGCGATTTTGTGTAGTCAGTTGTATAGGTCTTTGTGTTGTAGTCAAAGTATTGAATTGATGAGATGAGATTTTCCAAAGCTGTAATAGTTCCGGTGCTTGGGTTATAGGTCAGCTTTGAGATAGATGAGCCCCAAGTTCCGGTAGTGGCCTTGGCGAGCTGAGCGGTTTTATCGGAGATTGAAATTTCATGGTTTGAGAGAATTGTGATGGTGCCATCACTATTCTTAAGAACTCCCATTCCATCTGGAGTTCCGCGAAGGATCTTTCCGTTGATGATGTCACCTGATGTCGCTAACACGGAAATAGTTGCCGCATCGTTGACAGGTAGTACATATTGAGGAGCCTGTGCTGCAAATGCAGTTGGAGTAAGTACAAGTGCACCCACTGCAGCCGTAATAACAATTGGAATACGCATTTCATACCTTTCTAAAGCATTGGGTATGCGCATCATTGATGTGGGGAGTTAATAGCTAGTGAACTACCATCTAAATCCCTGCAATTTCTGATAAACCTGCGGAAGAAGAGTTGGTATCAGAAAGTGGCTGGCAGGTTACAAAGATATGCCTACAAGGTTTACTTCTAGTTCAAGTGTAATTCCAAACTTAGCCTCGACGCTGGCTCGCACTTCACGCGCAAGTTCGCAAATTTCTGCAGCTGTTGCTCCGCCAGCGTTGGTCAGAGCTAGGACATGTTTGGTGCTCACCTGTGCGCCACCATGTGCATGACCTTTAGCGATTCCTGAATTCTCAATCAGCCATGCTGCACTGGTCTTAACGCGCCCATCTGCCATGGGCCACTTCGGTGCGTTCTCTGGAAGTGCGGATGCAATCTCTGTGGAAATAATCGGATTGGTGAAGAAGGAACCGGCTGACCATGAATCTTTATCATCAGGGTTGAGCAACATTCCCTTTGCAGCGCGAAGTTCCATGACTGCTTTACGAACATCTACTACCGGAGCCTTATCCCCCACTGCGACACCCAACTTCTCAGCAAGTTCTGCATAGGTAATAGGTGTTGAAACTTCGCCACGGCGAATCTGGAATTGAACAGATAGGACGATGTAGCGACCTGGGTGCTTCTTAAAATACGAATTGCGGTATTCGAATTCGCACTCGCTATTAGTGAAAGTCTTAATTGCTTTTGCTTGGCGATCGTATGTGCGCACGCGAGTGATGAACTCAGATACCTCATGGCCATATGCACCAATGTTTTGAATAGGTGCTGCGCCTACTGTGCCTGGAATTCCGCTTAATGTCTCAAGGCCAGCGAAACCGCGGGAGATTGTTGTGGCAACAAATGCATCCCAATTTTCACCTGCGCCGATTGTCAGCGTTGCGCCGCTACAGGCATCTACCTCAGACTCTGCTTGATTGTTGGCGATATGGATAACTGTGCCTTCAAAACCTTTATCCGAAATCAGTACGTTGCTGCCGCCACCGATAATCAAGACTGGCGAATCACCGGCAGCTTCAATGGCGGCGATGATTTCTTCTTCAGTGGAAACGTTGACAATGCTTTTAGCAGGACCTCCCACACGCAGTGATGTGTACTTATTCAGAGTGGTCATAAGCCAAGGCTACCTGCGTGGGCTAAGAATTGCCTCTTTACCGCGGAAGCGCTCGAGGATGCGGTCGTAATTCTTCTTTGATTGAGCATCACGATACTCGGCATCTGAGTCGTGATAGCCATGATGACGATCTTGCTCAAGTGGTAAATCCATCTGCAATAGACGACCGTTTGCATGGCGCAGCCCTAACGAAAATTCAATATCTGCGTTGCGGTAGAAGACTGCGCGGTTGCTGAAACCTCTTGCAGCGAGAGCATCTTCGCGGTGCATTGCGATGAAGTAGCTAAAGAGAACATCGACCTCGCCGGCCCCCTTGTCATCGATGCTCCGCCATTCATCGTCGAGGTTAACTAATCCCCCACGCCAGCCAACAGCAACGAATTCGCGCTTCTTAAGCTCTGCAAGAACTGGGGCAATTGCATCACCCGTAAATCGCGTAGAAGGATCCATGATAACGATGAATTCGCTTGTGACATTGCGCAAGAGTGCATTGGCATTCTCGCCCCAACCGAAATTCTCGGTGACAACAACAAGTGATGTTCGAGCATCTAATTCATCGGCCAAGATGCCTGCGTCGCCAAGAACCAACATGGTGATTGCGCAATCGGGGCTATTGGCTTTGATTGTTTTCAGAGTAGCGATAGCATCCTCATGAAAACCATCGATGATCATCGCAACGGTGATCTCGTATTTACCTGAATTAATAGGGCGAATATCGCGGGTAGATTCATATGTCGCATAGCGCTTCTTAGGGCGGAGCTCATATCCGCCAGCGACATCAACAACCTCAAAACCTTTTGCCGCTATTTCGTTGCGAAGTTCATCAGATTTGGCAAAGTCTTTTGCAGCACGAGCAGCTTGTCTGGCAACCGCTAAATCGTGGACTTCTTGTGGGGCGCTCACAGTGCGACTACAGCCTTAGCCATTCCTAATACCTTGACTCCAGCAGATGTTGCTGAAATCGAGAGAGTAGCTTTGCCATCTGCAACATCGGAGACGGTCGCAGAGACCGTGAGATCAACATCCTGTCCAGCTGGGACAACGACAGGCTTGGTGAAACGACCGCCGAATTCGAGAACTTTTGCCGATCCGCCTGCAAGGTCGGAGATGTACTTACCGACAAGTGCCATTGTCAGCATTCCGTGGGCAATCACATCTGGCAAACCAACTGACTTTGCAAACGCTTCATCTTGGTGAATGGGGTTCTGGTCTCCGCTTGCATCGGCATATTGCTTTAGTAATGCGCGGTTAACGTAGAAAACTTTTTCGGGGGTCACCTGGTCTTTAATCATGCGCGAATCACCAACGTTGACCATGAGGAGACGAGGAGCTCGTCGGCGGTTGAAATATCAGAACGGACCGAGATGATTTCATTGCCAGCAACTTCGCGAGCGCTCTCAATTGTTGAAGAACAAGTAACAACATCGCCCGCTTTGATTGGGCGTTTGATTTCAAACTTTTGATCGCCATGAACTAAGCGATCCCATTTGATGCCGACTTCAGGGCTGGTGAGGATTACCTCAGATTGCTCAAGTGAAATGCGGATGGAAAATGTTGGTGGTGCAATCGTTGTATCTGTTTCGCCGACAACGGCGCAGAAGGCATCGATTTCAGATTGAGAAATAGTGATTGATTCTGTACCAGCAAAGGTACGCCCGATTGATTCCGGGCTAATCATTAGCGAGTTTCGCGGTGAAGAGTTGAAGACTTGCAACGTGGACAGAACTTCTTGAGTTCCATACGGTCTGGATCGTTGCGGCGGTTCTTCTTGGTGATGTAGTTACGCTCTTTGCAATCCACGCATGCCATGGTGATCTTTGGACGTACGTCCGCGCTCTTGCTTGCCATGGTGTTACTCCTTCGTGATTGGTGGACTCAGGCTACCTGAGGCCTCTCTGTTGGGCAAAATTGGCACTACTTCGTTTACATCTAGTTGTAGCGGAGGCGGGATTTGAACCCACGACACAGCGATTATGAGCCGCTTGCTCTACCAAGCTGAGCTACCCCGCCTAGATCGAACCTATATTCAATTGTGACTTGCGAGCCCCCCACCGGAATCGAACCGGTGACCTTTTCCTTACCATGGAAACGCTCTACCGACTGAGCTAGGGGGGCAGTGGTAGAGGCGTCAGTCTAAAGGTCAGGCCTTGAAAGTAAAAATTGACCCTAAAGGGCAATTAGCCCTTTGTTGAGCCGAGAGTCAGACCTGAGACGAACTGCTTACGGAGAACGAAGAAGACAATCAAGGTAGGTAGGGCTGCGATCATCGCACCAGCGGCCAAGAGGTTGTAATCGGTGACGAATTCACCGGTCAGA
>NZ_JBJTMK010000132.1:0-4989 GCF_046070465.1 Candidatus Planktophila sp.
AGATTCAGTGAAGAGTTTCTCACGCAGACCTGGTGTGCGCTCAAGAGATTCGTGAAATCGCTTGATGTCGACTACATCGATGCCGATTCCATCAATCATGGGCCTAGGTTAGTGGAGTTGGCTATCTGAGGGAAAGTAGCGGTCAATTGCAATAATCAAGACGAGGAGCGCTCCCCCAAGGAGTAAGCCACCGAATAAATCTGAGAACCAGTGTGTGTTGCGAATGAGCGAAACGGTGCAGACAGTTGTTGCGAGTAATCCCACCCCTGCACTTGCAAGACGACCACGATAACGATTGACGTGGGCGTATCGATAAATCAAATAGGCGATGACTCCCCAGATAAATATTGCATTAGAGGCATGTCCACTTGGATATGACATACCTCCTGCATGGAGAAGATCGATTCCGATACGAGGTTTGGTACGACCAAGTGCGTATTTGAATCCACCCACAACAACATTGAGAGAGGTGAATGCCAATAGTCCGAGATTGATCGGGCGCCAAGTCCTAAATCTACGTGAGATAAAGAGTGCGACAATTAAAAGCGCAATGCCTGAGATGCTACGAAGTCCAAGATCATCAAGACGTCGAATGATAAAAGCTGAAAGACCTCTGAAGTGTGGGTGCTTTGATTCGCTGAAATATTGATCGATATCAGTAATCGGTCCATAGGTGACGACTTGCTGAGTAACAAGGAGAAAACCTGCAAAGAGTCCAGCGCTCCATTTCAGAGCTCTGCGCATTTGGCGGCGGCGAGTTTCAATCATCTATTACTCGACAGTGACAGATTTAGCCAAGTTACGTGGCTGATCGACATCAGTTCCACGCGCTACAGCGATTTCGTATGCAAACACTTGAAGAGGAACAGTTGCTAATACGGGCTGGAAGAGTGGAGACGCGACAGGAATACGAATGATGTGCTCTGCACCGATTACTTCAGCGCCTTCTGCGGCAATGACAACGACTCGAGCACCACGTGCCTTTACCTCTTGAATATTGCTCAACATCTTTTCATCGAGTTGATGTTCGTCAGCTGTAGGCAAAATCGCAATAACTGCAGTGCCTTCTTCGATAAGAGCGATTGGTCCGTGCTTGAGTTCGCCACCCGCAAAGCCCTCGGCATGAATGTAGGCGAGCTCTTTCAGCTTGAGTGCGCCTTCAAGAGCGACCGGGTACTCGACGCCACGACCTAAGAAGAGGACGGTGTCGTTGGATGCAAACTTTCGAGTGAGTTCGCGCAGCGGTTCAATCGTCTCAAGTATTTGTTCGACCTTGCCTGGGAGCTCAAGCATTTCGTTATAGAGAGCGCGCACTTCTTGATCGTTCAGTGTTCCGCGGACTTGTGCGAGCTTGAGACCAATTAAGTAGACAGCAACGATTTGAGTAAGAAATGCCTTAGTCGATGCAACTGCAATCTCAGGCCCTGCATGTGTGTAGAGAACAGCATCTGATTCGCGTGGAATTGTTGATGAGTTGGTATTGCACACTGCAAGGACACGAGCGCCTGATGCCTTTGCATGACGAACAGCCATCAAGAGATCCATCGTCTCGCCTGATTGTGAAATGGCAATAACAAGTGAGTTTTTATCCACGATGGGATCGCGGTATCGGTACTCAGATGCAATCTCTACATCGACCGGGACCTTTGCCCACTTTTCAATCGCATACTTTGCGACCATGCCTGCGTGATAGGCGGTTCCGCATGCGATTACTGAGATGCGCTTGATATCTTTGATTTCAGCCTCAGTCATATGTAGCTCATCGAGCTGGACTTGGTCGTTATCTGAAAGTCGTCCAATCAATGTATCTGCAATAGCTTTTGGCTGATCGAAAATCTCCTTCAGCATAAAGTGTGCAAAGCCACCCTTTTGAGCTGCCGCTGCATCCCATGTGATCTCATACTCGCGAAGTGGAAGTGGCTTCCCATCAAGATCACAGATTGCGATACCTTCAGGTGAAATCGTGACAACTTCATCCTGGCCAAGCTCTACTGCGCGCTTTGTGTAATCGATAAATGCAGCGACATCTGAAGCTAAGAAGTTCTCGCCAGCTCCAAGACCTGCAACTAGCGGTGAGTTGCGACGTACTCCCACAATAGTTTGCGGTGCATCAGCGTGGATTGCGAGCAAGGTAAAAGATCCGCGGAGGCGTTTGACCGCTGCCCGCATCGCTGCAGTGAGATCTCCATTGTGCTCTTTACGCAGCTCTGAAAGTAGGTGGGCTACGGATTCGGTATCGGTCTCTGATGAGAATGTATGGCCGCGCTTTTCGAGTTCGGCTTTGAGCTCTGAATAATTTTCGATGATGCCGTTGTGAATAACAGCGAGCTTGCCTTCGTTATCAAGGTGAGGGTGTGCATTGCGATCGGTTGGACCGCCATGTGTAGCCCAACGAGTGTGTCCGATTCCTGAATGCACCGTTGGAAGATTGGAAGGAAGCGCGCCTTCGAGATTTGCCAGCTTTCCTGCGCGCTTTTCTACAAAGAGAGATGTGCCAGTTCCGAGAGCAATGCCCGCTGAGTCATATCCACGGTATTCGAGGCGGCGAAGGCCTTCAACAATCGGAGTAAATGCAGATTGCGGTCCGGTGTAACCCACGATTCCGCACACGAATTAAATCCCCAGTTCTGCCTTAACAACCGCAGCAAGTGATGATGCGATTTCTTGCGCAAGGCTATCACTTGAGGCTTCGACCATGACTCGAATCAATGGCTCGGTGCCGGAGGCGCGTAGTAATACGCGACCTTCATCCCCCAACTGCTTCTCTGCATCTGCAACTGCATTGGCAACAACTTGCGAGGATGGCAACTTATCTTTTGCAACGCCAGGTACGTTGATCAACACTTGTGGGAAGCGCTGCATCGCTGATGCAAGTTCTGCAAGTGACTTTCCTGTACAGACAACTTCTTGTGCAAGTGCGAGGGCGGTAAGGATTCCGTCTCCCGTGCCTGCGTGTTCGCGAATGATGAGGTGGCCAGATTGTTCGCCGCCTAAGGAGTAATCGCCCTCAAGCATCTGCTCGAGAACATAGCGATCGCCGACTGCGGTCGTAAGAACATTGATACCGACCTGCTTCATGGCGTGGAAGAAACCAAGATTGCTCATCACAGTTGCAACGATGGTGTCAGCCTTAAGCTTTCCGCGATTCTTAAATCCGATAGCAAGAATTGTCATGATTTGATCGCCATCGACTACGGCACCGGTGCCATCGACTGCAAGGCAGCGATCTGAATCACCGTCGTGAGCGATACCAAAATCTGCACCTTCACGTACAACAGCTGCTTGCAAATCTTCTAGGTGAGTTGATCCACATCCATCATTGATGTTCCAGCCATCTGGTGTGTGATGAATTGCAACAACTGTCGCTCCTGCCTTTTCGTAGACAACTGGTGCAACAAGAGATGATGCACCGTTGGCACAGTCGACAACGATCTTGAGGCCTTTAAGAGGCGTAGACACTGATGCAAGAAGATGTTCGATGTAAGCAGCTGCTGCGTTCTCATCATTGACGATTCGACCGACTGCACGACCTGTTGGTCGCTCCCAAGGCTCGCCCATACGCTTTTCAATTGCTGCCTCGATGGCATCATCAAGCTTTCCGCCACCGCGAGCAAATAATTTAATGCCGTTATCTGGCATTGGATTATGCGAAGCAGAAATCATGACGCCGAGATCGGCACCCGTTGCGGCAACTAGATGCGCAACAGCAGGAGTTGGTAATACACCAACGCGATAAACATCGACTCCAGCAGAGGCCAAACCTGCGATAACAGCTGCTTCTAGGAATTCCCCTGAGGCACGAGAGTCCTGGCCGACGATTGCTTTAGGTCGCTTGCCTGCATTGCTGGATGATTCAACAAGAATATGTGCTGCAGCAACTGCTGCAGAGAGCGCGGTCTCAGCAGTAAGAATTGAACCGTTCGCTAAACCACGAATCCCGTCTGTTCCAAAGAGAGCCATAAAAACTCCTTCGCAACAAACGGGATTGGTGAGTAAAAAGAATTAACGCTTTGAGTACTGTGAACGCTTACGAGCCTTCTTAAGACCGTACTTCTTGCGCTCGATAACACGTGCATCGCGTGAGAGGAATCCAGCCTTCTTCAGTGCTGGACGGTTTGCTTCGCGATCGATCTCGTTGAGTGAACGAGCAACGCCAAGACGAAGTGCGCCAGCCTGACCTGAAACTCCACCACCGTTGATGCGAGCAAATACATCGTATGTACCTTCAGCACCTACAGTGCGGAATGGCTCTGATACGAGCTGCTGGTGAACCTTATTTGGGAAGTAGTTCTCGAGAGTCTTGCCGTTAACAACCCAGCGACCTGTTCCTGGAACGAGACGAACACGTGCAACAGCTTCCTTACGGCGACCTGTACCAGCACCTGGTGCTGTTACTGCCTTGCGGTTAGTTGCTGCTGCTGGTGTTGAAGAAGAGTAAGAAGTTGGAATCTCGTTCTCATCAAGCTCGAAAGTTGTATCTGACATATTTTCTTTTATCCCTTACTTAACGATCTGAGAAACTTGGTTGAATACGTATGGAACTGGTGCCTGTGCAGCATGTGGGTGCTCTGGGCCTGCATAGACCTTGAGCTTGCCTGCCATCTCACGACCAAGACGGTTCTTTGGAAGCATTCCCTTGATCGCCTTTTCAACAGCGCGTGTTGGGTGCTTCTCAAGGAGTTCGCCGTAGACAGTCGATGTAAGACCGCCTGGGAAACCTGAGTGATGGTGTGCAAACTTTGTTGTTGTCTTATTGCCTGAGAGCGCGATCTTCTCTGCATTGATGACGATGACGAAGTCACCCATATCCATGTGAGGTGCGAATGTCGCCTTGTGCTTTCCGCGAAGAAGAGTCGCTGCATGTGTCGCTAGACGACCGAGCACGACAAGTTCGTGATCGGCGGCCCGGTCGGCGATGCCGGGCTCACGGGCCGAAAGATCATCGTCGATACGTACGGGGGCGCGGCCCGCCACTGCGGCGGCGCGTTC
>NZ_JBJTMK010000133.1:0-4044 GCF_046070465.1 Candidatus Planktophila sp.
GCCATGCACTAGCTCTCAAAGCTGGTGCAAACCTCAAGGATATGGAGTTCTTGCAATTCCACCCAACAGGAATGGTCTGGCCTCCATCAGTTCGCGGAATCTTGGTAACAGAATCTGTCCGCGGTGAAGGTGGAGTTCTTACCAACAACAAGGGTGAGCGCTTTATGTTTAATTACATTCCAGATGTATTTAAGGATAAGTACGCAACAACTGAAGAAGAAGCAGATCGTTGGTATACAGATCAGGACAATAACCGCCGTCCACCAGAGCTACTTCCTCGCGATGAAGTAGCGCGCGCCATTAACTCTGAAGTTAAAGCTGGTCGCGGTACAGAGCATGGTGGAGTATTCCTCGATGTTTCAAAGCGTTTGTCAGCTGAAGTTATTAAGAAGCGCCTTCCATCTATGTGGCACCAGTTCTATGAACTCGCCGGCGTAGATATCACCAAGGAGCCGATGGAAGTTGGCCCAACCTGTCACTACGTCATGGGCGGCGTCGATGTCGAACCAGATACAGCTGCAGCGATTGGAGTCCCAGGACTCTTTGCGGCAGGTGAAGTAGCTGGCGGAATGCATGGTTCTAACCGCCTCGGCGGAAACTCATTGTCAGACCTTCTCGTATTCGGCCGCCGCGCAGGTATGGGCGCAGCTGCTTACGTAAAGGCGAACGGCGAAAATCCAGTCTCCGATGCAACTGTTGCTCAGGCAGCACAACGTATCCAGGCTCCATTTGAAAACTCAGGCGGCGAAAATGCATATTCATTGCACGCTGAGCTTCAGGAAGTCACACATAACTTGGTCGGAATCATCCGTACCGGTGCCGAAATCAAGGAGGCGATTACAAAGATTGCCGACATTCGCGCTCGCAGCAAGAATGTAAGCGTGGCCGGAGATCGTAAATTCAACCCTGGTTTCCACTTGGCATTTGATCTCGACAATATGTTGTTAGTTGCAGAATCCACTGCCAAGTCAGCTGACCTACGCGAAGAATCTCGTGGCGGTCACACCCGCGATGACTTCCCAGGTATGAGCAGCACCTGGCGCCAGGTCAACCACATCTCAAGTTTCAATGGCAGCGAAGTAACGGTTGCGGCGCGACCATTGCCTCCAATGCCAAAAGAGCTCTTTGATCTCTTTGATGTACACGAGTTGGAGAAATACATGACACCAGAAGAAATTGCGAAAGGCGGTTCCAACTAATGGCACGCAAACTCAATCTTCGAATCTGGCGTGGAGATTCAACTGATGGCGGTCTTAAGGATGTCGTCGTTGACGTCAACGAGGGCGAAGTGGTTCTCGATGTAATCCACCGCGTTCAAGCTACACAGATGGGCGATCTTGCAGTGCGTTGGAACTGTAAGGCTGGTAAGTGTGGATCTTGTTCCATGGAGATCAACGGAAAGCCACGTCTTGCATGTATGACACAGGTTGCATCATTCGATGAGGACGAGACAATCACCGTCACACCTCTTCGCGCATTCCCAATCATCAAGGATCTCGTCACAGATGTCTCCTTCAACTACAAGAAGGCGATGGAAGTTCCAGCGTATTCACACCCTGCAGAGCTGGCTCCAGGTGAGGCTCGTATGGAGCAGGTGGATGTCGAGCGTTCACAAGAGTTCCGTAAGTGCATCGAATGCTTCCTATGTCAGAACACATGCCACGTAATCCGTGACCATGAAGAGAATAAGAAGTCATTTGCTGGCCCACGATTCTTTATCCGTATTGCGGAACTTGATATGCACCCATTGGATCGCATCAAGAATCGCAAGCGCACGGCACAGGAAGAGCACGGTCTGGGAATGTGTAACATCACGAAGTGCTGTACCGAAGTATGTCCAGAGCACATCAAGATTACTGACAATGCAATCATTCCTATGAAGGAGCGCGTTGTAGATATTAAGTACGATCCAGCTCGTATGTTCAGTGGTCTACTTCGTCGAGAGAAGCGCGACTAATAATGAATTTAATTATCCGATGGGCAGTTCTCGCCTTTGCGATGTGGGTATCAACACTCGCCGTGCCTGGAATTACAGTCAACGGCGGATTCACCACATATCTCTGGGTGGCTCTGCTCTTCGGCTTAATTAACTCTATTTTCGGCTCTCTCATTAAGGTGCTGACTTTTCCGGTTTCCATTGTGACTTTCGGAATCTTCCTCTTTGTTGTGAACGCATCGATGTTGTCGCTGACTGCGCGTTGGTCGGATAAGTTAGATGTCACAGGATTCTGGTCGGCGCTCTTTGCATCATTGATTATCAGTGCGATTACAACAGTCTTTAAAGCAAGCAAGAAGACGGTTAGATTCTGAACGCAGTATTGCTAGTTAGCGCAGGGGGAGTCTTAGGCTCCCTCTCTCGCTTTCTTATTGATCAATTCTTCATTAGCGATCGACTTGGAATCATTGCCGCAAATATCGTGGGATGTGGTTTAGCTGCGCATATCTTGGTATTAATGGAGCGTCGCGGAATCACCTGGGCTCGATACTTCTTACTTCCAGGATTTTGCGGAGGCATGACAACATTTTCTGGTGTGACTTTTGAAGCAGTACATCACACCCACGAAAATCTTGTTTTTCTTGGAGCAAATGTCTTTGGCTCTTTGATAGCGATAGCTCTAATGCTCCCTCTTTCACGTAAATGGATCAAGGTCCGGGTATGAGATATTTACTTGTCGCGCTAGGTGCCGCCTTCGGGGCGCCGACACGGTTTCTCATAGATGCACGATTTAGAAAGATTACAGATCAACCATTCGGAATCTTTTTCATCAATATTCTTGGCTCATTCTTTCTTGGCTTAACTTTGGATTCACCTGAACATTGGCATGATCTATTGGCAATCGGTTTCCTCGGAGCCTTCACAACATGGTCTACCTTTATCCTCGATATCTATCTTGCCTACGAACTCAAGAAGTACAAGGCGGCAGCGATTAACTTAAGCGCATCATTGATTTGTGGATTAGCAGCAGCATGGTGCGGACTTCAAATAGGTAATTAGTTATTAAAGCGTAATAACAATATTTCCATCTACATCACTTACGGGGTAGCTCTTGAGCGGACGATTCGCCGGACCAGCAATCACTTTTCCATCTGCAGGGTTGAATCCGGAACCATGACATGGACATAAAAGTTCTTTTCCAGATAGTTCAACAGCACATCCTTGGTGAGTGCAGACTTCATCGACTGCAAATAATCCAGATGAAGAACGAGTTACGAAATAATTCTTGCCAGATTTAAATTGCTTAGTCTCTCCCATTGCAAGTGAGGAAGATTTTCCGAGAATTACCCCTTTAGCAGGTGATGCAGTTGGAGACGTAGTTACTAGCACTCCCTTATCCCACACCAGCTTTTTTCCTTGTTTAATTGCGGTGTACTTCTTTCCGCGGAAGATAATGGTTTGACCCACTTTGGTTGGCTTCAAAGTTGGTGCAGCAGCAAAAGCGTTGGAACTCTTCCAAGAAAAGACTCCGACAAACGCAGCAAGTAAGACCGATCTTCTACTTTGACTAGCCATTACCGAAGAATAGTTTTCATCCACTTTTCAATCTCATCAGGATGCCTAGGGATATCCTGACTGAGATTGCGGCAACCATCTGCCGTAACCACGATGTCATCTTCAATGCGGATACCGATTCCGCGGTATTCAGGGGCAAAGAGTTCGTCATCAGGCTGGATATAGAGACCTGGTTCGACGGTGAGAACCATGCCAACCTCAAGCTCTTTATCAAGGTAATTCTCTTTGCGAGCGTGGGCACAGTCATGGACATCGATACCTAAGTGGTGGCTTACTCCGTGCAGAGTCCAACGGCGATGAAGCCCAACCTCAGGCTTCAACGATTCTTCAGCGCTGACTGTGAGAACACCCATGGCAGCAAGTCCTTCTGCGAGGACCTTCTGGCAAGCAGTGTTGATCTCAGAGAATTTCACACCTGGCTTAATTGCTGCAAAGCCAGCTAATTGCGCCTCATAGACAAGCATGTAAAGAGAACGTTGTGCGGGTGTGAACTTTCCGGTGACAGGAAGTGTGCGAGTGATATCTGCTGTGTA
>NZ_JBJTMK010000134.1:0-4442 GCF_046070465.1 Candidatus Planktophila sp.
CGCCGACCGCGCCAGCCGCGTACTCAAGCAACTGCCTGCGCCACTCTGTGATCTGGTTGGCGTGCACCTCGAATTGCTTGGCCAGCTCCGCAAGGGTCTTGTTTTCCGTCCAAGCCGCCAACGTCACCTGCGCCTTGAACGCCGGCGTGTGCGTGCGGTGGGCGCGCCGAGCTGATCTCATTGCCATCGAATACTCCTGTCGCCAGTCTTTCGAAGCCGGCATCATGCACGGAGTTTCCACTCAAGAGGCTGTTCAGTTGCTGAGCCACTTCTATTCGCTCGTGCAAATCGCGACCCCCAACGCCTTGCTCGCACGGGGTGAGTGCAGCCCACTCGACATCCACTACTGCGAGCAATCAACTGGAGCAGTTTCTGGCCGGCGCGATCGCTGAATACACAAGTCCCGTGGTCGCTGCTGCAGTGGGAGGTATCACAACACTGTTTGCGGCGGTGCTTTGCATGCGCGCGTTCCCGCAGTTGGCACGTAGGAAGACGTTAACCCAAGCCCAGCGCGTTTGTTGCGGCTGAGACCATCTTGTATTGGCGTTTCTGGCGAGCGCAGCGTCACCCGACTGCCGTCAGCGTCAGGCTGCCTGCGTCTGCCCCACGCGGAAACACTGGTGCGCACAGTAATCGACCAGCGCGTCGATCTCTGTCGACTTGTCGAACACGGCATCCACACCCAGCTGCGCGCAACGCTTCCTCACGCTCGAGTTGATGTAATTGCTAAAGACCACTATCTTCTGGTTCGGCCGCGCACGCTTGACGCACTGGGCCACATGCATCCCGCTGCCCTGTTTGAGGAACAGGTCCACGATCAAGACGTCCCACTCGCTGCCGTGCTTTTCGATCCAGCGCAGGGCATCGTCTTCAGTCGCGCTCGTTCCCATCACTTTCACGCACGTCAATTCCTCCAGCGTCCCGATCAGGTTTTCACGGATGGTGGGGTTATCTTCGATGACGAACGTTTGCAGATGCACGGGAACTCGGATGGAGACGGATGGGGTGGGACTCTCATGATGGGGGCCGATATCGCACCTGAGCAGGGAGACGACGGGGTCTCCTCGTTTTCAGTGCAATAAGTGACGGTACGCAAAGCTAGCACTGGCGCGGGGGTGGTCTGGGTAGACCGTTGATTTCATTGACTTTCCTGTTCGCTTTGTAAACGGGTATGGTGGCCTCCCACTTTTGAGGTTCACGATGCAGGGTTGGCACACAACGTTTTTGGGGATGCGTGGGCTCCCCCGCGATATCAGCGACTTCGAGATGAAGGCATTTTTCACCTTCGATGGTGCCGAGCGCGACGCAATCAATGCACGCCGAGGTGATTCCCACAAGCTTGGTCTGGCGCTCCATATTGGTTTCCTGCGCATGAGTGGGCGTTTGCTCGGTGCCTTTCGGGTAATTCCAGTAGCCTTGTGGCGCCACCTTGGCAACGAGCTTGGCATTGCAGCACCAGAAGTCGCCTCGCTGAGAGCCATGTATGAACGCGGGCGCACGCTATTCGATCACCAACAAGTAGCCTGCACGGTCCTTGGATTCCAGTGGATGAGCGAGCACCAGCGCCGCTCACTGGTACGTGAACTGCGCGACGAAGTGGCGCGCTGCGCCGACCGCGATCAGCTACTCGTGCGGGCGCGTCAATGGCTGTACAAGAACAAGCTGGTGATCGTGCACGAGCGGGCAATTCGGACACTGATTGCGGCGGCACTTGCCCAGCTTGAAGTTGAAACAGGCACCGCCATCGCCGCCAGCGTTGATCCAGCAACACTTGATCGCTGGCGAGCCTCAGTTTCAGAGCTGCGCCCAGATGGACAAACCCAGCAGAGTTGGCTATGGGCTGCACCGGCGAAACACTCAACCCGCCAAATCAGCGAGGTACTGGAGCGCATCGACCTGCTTTACACGCTGGACGTTCATAAGCACCTGGCAGACATCCCCGATCTCATCTTGCGCCGCTACGCGCGCCGACTTGTCTCCAGGCCGCCCTCAGCCGGAGCCAAGATCAAAGAGCCAGCGCGCACCGTGGAGGTCGCATGCTTTCTTCGGTATTGCCTGTTCACCACCACAGACCAGTTGATCCTTATGGTGCAGCGCCGGATCGCCGATCTGTGGCGTCAGGCTGCCGCCGATGTCCCCGCTACCGTCAATTGGGCCGCAATGTACAAAACGCTGCTCGGCGAACTTGTTGCCTTGAGCGCGCAAGGTGCGGTGCCAGATGCTGAGTTGCGTGCCCGTCTTGAAGCCTTGATCACCGAAACCCAGAAACGCAAACCACCGAGCAGGGCCTCCCTGGTCCGCGAGGGATTGATTGATGGAATTCGCCCCGTGCGGTCGTTGCTCGTCGCCATTGCAAAGCTGCCCTGGCAGGCCACCGGCGAGCATCCTGCCATCGAGTACCTTGCCAAGCTGCAAGCTTTATATCTCAAAGGATCCAGAA
Source organism: Candidatus Planktophila sp. (assembly GCF_046070465.1). Classification (GTDB taxonomy): domain Bacteria; phylum Actinomycetota; class Actinomycetes; order Nanopelagicales; family Nanopelagicaceae; genus Planktophila. Next base: position 2,441 of record NZ_JBJTMK010000134.1, read on the forward strand.
AGCTGCCAGTTGAAGTGGTGGCACCAAGTCTGGGAATGATCTGGCAGGTTTCGATCTCCAGCCCAGACCGGGAACGGGCGTTTCAGGCGTTGGAGGTGGCCACCCTGTTTGCCCTGCGCCGCGCGGTGCGCAATGGCTCGGTCTGGATTGAGCACAGCCTGAGCTTTCGGGGTCGTGCGCGCTTGTTCTTCACGGACGAGCGTTGGCAGGCAGAGTCCAAGAAACACTATGCCCGTCTATCGTTACCCAGCAAGGCTGCCACTTTCTTGAAGCCTTTGCTGGCCAGAGTAACTGCCGGTGTCGATGCGGTGGCCGCTGCAGCCCGCAGTGGCGTACTGCGCGTGGATGATGAACTCCATTTGTCGCCATTGCCCGCAGAGGACGAAGACCCAGAAGTGACCAAGCTGCGCGCGGCTTTGGATCACCGCATCGGTGAGGTTCAATTGCCGGAAGTGATTCTGGCCGTTGACGCCCAGGTGCGCTTTAGCTGGATCATGCTCGGACGTGAGCCGCGCTCTACCGACGAGCTGCTGATGGTCTATGCCGGCATCATGGCCCACGGCACCAGTCTGACTGCGGTCGAATGCGCGCGCATGATTCCGCAATTGTCTGCCACCAGCATTCGCCAGGCCATGCGCTGGGCGCGGGACGAACGGCGTCTGAGCCAGGCCTGCCAGGCTGTGCTGGAATTCATGCAGCGACACCCGATTGCCGCCACCTGGGGGCGGTCCGATTTGGCATCTTCTGACATGATGACCATGGAGACCACCAAACGGGTGTGGCAAGCCCGGCTTGATCCTCGGCGCAACACACCTTCCATTGGAATCTACTCCCATGTAAAAGACCGGTGGGGCATCTTCCATGCGCAGCCCTTTGTGCTCAATGAGCGCCAGGCGGGCGTGGCCATTGAAGGTGTCATCCGCCAAGAAAAGCTGGAGACCAGCCAGCTTGCTGTGGATACCCATGGCTACACCGACTTTGCCATGTCACATGCCCGTTTGCTTGGTTTTGATCTTTGCCCGCGGTTGAAGGAACTCAAACAGCGCCACCTCTTTGTGCCACGCGGCACCAAAGTGCCCGCAGAAATCGCTGCGGTGTGCGAAGCCAATGTCGACGTCGCTTTGATCGAAAAGCATTGGGATAGTCTGGTGCACCTGGCAGCCTCGGTCATGAGCGGACATGCCAGTGCGGTGGCAGCTCTTGCGCGGTTCGGTTCTGCCGCCCAGGGCGATCCAATCTATGAGGCTGGCGTGCAATTGGGGCGGTTGCTGCGTACGGCGTTTTTGGCTGACTACTTTGTCAAGGACGCTTTCAGGAACGAGTTGCGCCGGGTGCTCAATCGGGGCGAGGCTGTTAACGCCCTCAAGCGCGCCATTTATACCGGCCGGATCAGCCCGGCGCAGGCCAAACGTGTCGATGAAATGCAGGCTGTGGCCGATGCGTTGAGCCTGATGGCCAACATCGTGATGGCGTGGAATACCTCACAGATGCAGGCGGTCCTGGATCGCTGGTCGAACCGCCGCCAGGTCATTCCACCGGAACTGATCGGGAAGATTGCGCCCACCAGGCTGGAGAGCATCAACTTGCGGGGTGTGTTTCGCTTCCCGGTTGACCGCTATGCTGACCAAATCCTGCCTTCGCGGCCAAATGCATCGATAACTGGCACCAATGGATGAAACCGACCACGGTTTGACGCCACGAATCGCAGATTTGAAAGTGAACAGGAAAGTCAATGAAATCAACGATCTACCAACACCACCTCCGCGCCAGTGCTAGCTTTTCGTACCGTCACTTATTGCACTGAAAACGAGGAGACCCCCTATCGCGAGGCGGTGGCTGGATCCGCGCCGGGGGTTCTCGCCGGTGTGCTGTTGCTACAGTGGCTGAGCGCAAACGTCAAGACCGTATTGGGCGTGCTGCTCGGCGTGACCATCTTCGCGTGCGCGATCACCATGTTGCGGCCGGGAAACGTGCTGCCAGTACGGTCCAGCGGCATCTGGTT
>NZ_JBJTMK010000135.1:0-2532 GCF_046070465.1 Candidatus Planktophila sp.
ACTGATTATGGCTTGATTAGCTATGTATATTCTGAAGACCTCAAGCGCGCTATCCGCTTCGCAGAAGCTATGGAATCCGGAATGGTTGCGATCAACCGCGGAATGGTTTCCGATCCTGCAGCGCCATTTGGTGGCGTCAAGCAATCAGGTCTTGGTCGCGAAGGTGGCTTCGACGGAATTCATGAATTCCTGCAGACCAAGTACATCGGCGTTGAGATTTAGTAACCTAAAGTAGTTTCGTGGACCAATCAATTCACGGCGAGTAGTTGGACTTCATCTCTATCCTTTGGAAAAAAGGAGCAGAAATGACAAAACCAACTTTTAAATATGTTCACGATCTCTCACCAGCCGATTGGATCTACAAGAATCTCACTCCCTACGACTGGGAGATTTTCAATCCACTATCTTCCCAAATTCCAAAGGGGTTTGAATCATATATTTCTATCCGGCATGACAATGCCCTTTGCGAAGAAGATAAAGGTTTAGTCATCGATTGGGAAATCTTTACCAAGAATTTAATGCCATTTACTACGACGCCAGATGATTGCTTCTATGCACTCTGGAATGGCTATGGAATTGATTTCGAAGAGAATCAGGCTGAATTATTTACGACACTTGATGAAAACGAGACAATAGTTCAATTAGGTGCTCATGAAATTCGGTATTTAGAATTTCCTTTGCAGCGACAGTACATTCTCTTTCGCGGCAAATTGCTAGACAGCCTTAATCTAAACTACAACGATCCACTATGGCACGGTCGAGAAAGACCGAATTATGCATGGCCATCAGATAAGAGTTGGATTTACTTCAATGAGATAGATTTTGAAGTTACATTACTTGGCGGAAGTGAAGAGCTAATTTCCGCAATAGAGCGGAATCCGTTTTACAAGACCGAGAGATTTCTACCGGATACCCCAATAAGAGATATTTACTTGGTAGCACCGTGGAATATGCCTGATATGTCTGAGTTTGATCAAGATAAACGCCATCACATCTCACTACGCTCTAGATTATCAAATGCGATAATCTCATTTGGTTTTAGAGTCGGTCGTTAATTCTAATCATTTTTTAGAACTACATATTGTTAGAAAATGCAGGATGAAGTGCAGGGCGATACCTACAAAGATTGCCCATATTAAATCAACGGCAATCGTGACAACCGCTGTAGCAACATAGGTCGTAATCTCCTGCCAAGTAGATCTGAGTTGCTCTTTGATGTTATGTGGATTGAGTATGCGCACTGATGTTCCGATGAGTACACCAGCAATTGCTGGTAGGGGAATTAGAGCGAAGACTGGCGAAAGCAGTAGGACAACAATTAAGAGAAATACCGCATGAATGATTGCTGCACTCTTGGTCTTGCCACCAGATCGAATATTGACGCTGGTACGTGCAATTGCGCCTGTGGCAGGCTGTCCACCGAAGATTGAAGCAACCATCGTGGCCAGCCCTTGTCCAAATAACTCTTTATTAGGGTGGAACTTCTCTTTTGCGTGAGTCATGCCGTCAGCAACGCGGGCTGCTAAGAGAGATTCAATCGCCGCAAGAAGCGCAATCAATATTGCCGGTGTAATCAGAGCTGACGAGAAGTGAAGTCCTGATCCCTTCCAGGTAAAAACATTTCTTGGTATCTCGCCGATTTTTGCAACATCGAGGTCGAGAACAGCAACGATCACAGTAGTGAAAGCAAGTGCTGCAAAGCTAGCTGGTACGTAAGGTTTTAAGTTGAGCCGTTCAATGACTTTGACGATATTGAACTTAACGAGCAAGGTAAGAAGCAGGATTGCGATTGTTGATGAGTGAACTCCGGTATCAATTGCACCTTTTACTGTGTTAATTGCGACCTGAAGAGTGCGATCTCCTTCACCTTTCACTACACCTAGTGCCATGGGTAACTGTTGAAGGGCAATGACAACAGCAATTCATAAGGTGAATCCCTCAACAACTGCCCAAGGAATTCGATTGATGATTCCACCGAGGCGCAGAACTGACATCGCAATCACGATTAACCCTGCCATGAGGCCCAAAACCGGAATCGATTCAATCCCATTCTTTGCAATCACAGGTATGAGGACAACCGTCATCGCACCAGTAGGGCCGCTTACTTGAAAACGCGAACCACCAAAGAGTGCTGCGATTAATCCAGCCAGAATTGCAGTTGCGATACCTGCCTGAGCAGACATGCCAGAGGTGATGCCAAATCCAATAGCTAGAGGTAGCGCAACAATTCCTACGGTTACACCAGCGACGAGATCCTTAAAGAATTGATCTCGCCCCAACCAGAATTCGGAAAGTTTCAAAATTACTGCTTTTTACGAACCTTATTGACCGCTTTGGAGACGTGATGTTTAGTGCGATTGAGAAGAACTTCAGCCCAAGCAAACTCAGTAGCAAGAAGTGCGAATCCTGCAATCAGGAGTGGTATTCCTGGAATTACAGGTAGAACTAATCCTGTGAGCCCTAAAACTACGAGAGTGCCACCAACGGTTGCGGCAATTACCCAACGCAGAGGATGAGGGAGGCGCTTCCAAT
>NZ_JBJTMK010000136.1:0-3167 GCF_046070465.1 Candidatus Planktophila sp.
GCAGCATCGCTGATAACGGTTGGCTTATAGCAGTGGCTCTCATCGCTAGCTCTACTTCATATGAAAGCAAGAAGAATGAGAATTTCACTCCGATTCATCCAGCTCTTGTAGCGGTTTCAATTTTCATTAGCCCGATACTTCTCGCCATCAGCGCTTTGAAGCCCAATATATTTCCGATGTATATATTGATTCCATCGATTGCTAATTTGCTTCTCGCCTTTATCCGTATGAGTACAGCGCTTCGAGAAGCACGAACCCTGGTATCAGAGAGGATGTTGGCTCGTACTGACGAATTGACTGGACTCGCTAATCGGCGACGCATGTTGGCAGAGATTGAAAACTTCTCACATGCAGAGGGTGCCTTTATGTTGCTTGACCTCGATCAATTCAAACCCGTCAATGACCAGTATGGGCACGAGGTAGGAGATCTACTTCTACGACAAGTGGCGCAGAGATTTATCCGCACCCTTCCGACTGGAGCTTTATTGGCGCGACTCGGCGGGGATGAGTTCGGCGTACTTGTTCACGGAAGTTACGAAGAGACCCTTGAGAGCGCTCACGCTCTGCGAGCTTCGCTGACCTACCCATTCACGGTGCGCGGGATATCAATCCAAGTAGGAGTCAGCATTGGCTATGTCCACAATGACGGAGCTGGAAACCTTTTAAAGCGAGCTGATGACGCTATGTATCGAGCTAAGCAGATGGATATGGGGGTAGCTCAACTTTAATTTCTTTAAGGCGCTCAAGAGATTCAACTCGTTCGACGGCATGATCGACAATTCGCTCTGGATATCCATGGCTATAGCCATCGAGATAGAGCCACGGCTCGTGAATATCACTGCCGTTTAAGTGGGCAAGTTCTGGAACATACTTTCGAATGTAAGTTCCATCCGTATCAAACTTCTTGCCTTGTTCAATGGGGTTGAAGACTCGGTAATACGGCGACGCATCAGTACCTGTGCCGGCAGTCCATTGCCAACCATGGGCGTTCGAAGCAACATCGAAATCAACGAGATGCTCCTTAAAGAAATCGGCACCATGCTGCCATTCGAGATGGAGGTCCTTTACCAGAAACGAAGCGACAACCATACGAGTGCGGTTGTGCATCCATCCTTCAAGAAGTAACTGACGCATCGCAGCATCAACGAATGGGAATCCGGTTTTACCCTGCTTCCATGCTTCGAGCTGCGCACCAGGTGCGTCATAACGCATAGCTACAAATTTCTCAGAGTAATAGTCATTCTCAGTATGAGGGTTGTGAAAGAGCACATCGGCATAGAACTCGCGCCATGCAATCTCTTTCCGGAACGTGTCATGTGCTTTGCTGTCGCCAAGACCTTCAAGCAATGTTCGTGGATGAATCTCACCAAACTTCAAATGTGCTGACATCTTTGAGGTTCCATCGACACCTGGAATATTGCGGTTTTCATCGTAAGTATCGAGTGCGCTCTTTTTAAATTGCTGAAATCGTTCTAGAGCAGCTTTTTCGCCTGCTGGTGAAATGACCGCACCTGCTGGCAATGGCCAATCAGGAAAATTGCGATCGGCCTCCGCGGGTATTGCTGTGACAATTTTCTTCGGAGTAGGAGCAGGTGCGCGCCAACCGTGAATGCACCAGTTCTTATAAAAAGGTGTGTAAACCTTGTATGGGGTTCCATCTGTTGGCTTTACTACTCGGCCAGGAGCAACGGCATATGGACTTCCAGTTGCAATCAGATTAATTCCGGCGGCACGGACCCGAGCATCTCGAGCTGCTCCATATGGTTCGTATTCAGCAGATATGTGAACTTCATCAGCACCATAACGCTTTTGAAGTTCTTTCAAAACGTCTACGACATTACCCACCATGAGATGAAGTCCACCATTGAGCGATTCATCGAGGGCTCGAAGTGACTGACCAAGGTAGGCAAGACGCTTGCTTCCAGCCTGTTGAATCAATGCAGGATCGAGGATGAAGACAGGAACTATCTCGTCGCTGCCTTCAATGGCGGCATTGAGTGCAGGGTGATCACTAATTCGCAGATCTCTGCGAAACCAGATGATCGAGCGCTTCACCTACTTGTGGAGTTGTTCTACGGTCGCATCCCAGCCAGCTACATCTTCCGGCTTACGAGGACCTTTGCCAACATAGCGAGCTGAAGGGCGGATCAAGCGACCTGTGCGCTTTTGCTCGAGGATATGCGCAGACCAACCTGCGGTACGAGCCGCTGTAAACATTGAAGTGAAGAGCGGTGCTGGAACTTCTGCGAAGTCCAAGATGATTGCTGCCCAGAACTCAACGTTTGTTTCAAGAACGCGATCTGGTTGGCGCTCACGAAGTTCCTTCAGCGCTGCCTTCTCAAGCGCTTCAGCCACTGCGTAACGTGGAGCGTTAAGTTCTTTAGCTGTGCGACGCAATGTACGAGCGCGTGGATCTTCTGCGCGATAGACGCGGTGACCGAATCCCATTAAGCGCTCCTTGCGATCAAGAAGTCCCTTGACGTAAGCCTCTGCGTTACCAGTCTTCTCAACTTCTTCAATCATGTGAAGTACGCGAGAAGGTGCGCCACCATGAAGTGGGCCAGACATTGCACCTATTGCACCAGAAAGTGCAGCTGCAACATCTGCACCTGTTGATGCGATGACGCGAGATGTAAATGTTGAGGCATTCATTCCGTGTTCTGCAGCTGATACGAAGTACGCATCGATTGCACGAACGTGTAGTGGATCTGGCTCTCCACGCCAGCGAATCATCATTCGCTCTACAACTGTATGTGCTTTATCAATCTCTGACTCTGGAACAGCTGGCGCAATTACTCCGCGAGCAGCTTGTGCGAGATATGAAAGAACCATGACTGAAGCGCGAGCAAGGTTGTTGCGCGCTTCTGCATCATCAATATCGAGAAGTGGCTTAAAGCCCCAGGCTGGTGCGAGCATCGCGATTGCAGATTGCACATCAACGCGAACATCGCCTGAGTGAACCGGGAGTGGGAACTGCTCTGCATTAGGAAGACCTGGATTGAATTCATCATCGACGAGAAGTCCCCATACGTTTCCGAATGAGACTCGACCTACGAGATCTTCAATATCAACACCACGGTAACGAAGAGCGCTACCTTCTTTATCTGGCTCTGCGATCTCTGACTCGAAAGCAATGACGCCTTCAAGACCTGGCTTGAAATCATCTG
>NZ_JBJTMK010000137.1:0-4024 GCF_046070465.1 Candidatus Planktophila sp.
CAAAACGCCTTTGCCTATTTGCTACAGGCGCAGACAGTACTACTTTTCCTCAGAAATCTCATCTTCCCGGCTGCGAGTGACGGTCAAAAGGGTCGCACCTTCATCAAGATTGACGAGGCGAACGCCCATTGAGTCACGGCCGGTCTGGCGGATTTCTGAAGCTTGAGTGCGCATCACGGTGCCTGCGCTGGTGATTGCAAGGATCTCATCGGTATCGATGAGGACAAGGGCAGAGACGAGAGATCCGCGAGAATCTTCATCGATCTTTGCCGCCTTGATTCCAATACCACCGCGACCCTGAAGTCGGTACTCCTCGATTGGAGTCTTCTTTCCATAGCCACCATCGGTTGCTGTGAAGACAAATGAGTTTTCGCCATCGACGCGAGACATCGTTAAGAGTTCATCGCCTGCACGGAACTTCATTCCGATAACACCAGATGTTGAACGTCCCATGGAACGAAGTGATTCATCGTTGCAGACAAAGCGAACTGACATCGCTTTGCGAGAGACGAGAAGAATCTCATCGCCATCTGCGGCAAGTGTTGCAGAGACAACTTCATCATCGCCTTTGAGGTTGATTGCAATCAAACCACCGGTACGAGGTGAGTCGTACTCAATCAAAGGAGTCTTCTTGATGAGTCCACCCTTGGTTGCAAGAATCAAGAATGGTGCTGCGTTGTAATCCTTAAATGACAAGACTTGTGCAATTGTTTCTTCTGGCTTGAAGGCAAGAAGGTTTGCAACGTGCTGACCTCGAGCGTCGCGACCTGCATCAGGTAGTTCGTGCACCTTTGCGCGATAGACGCGACCTTGGTTGGTAAAGAACAACAACCAGTCGTGTGTCGATGCTACGAAGAAGTGATCGACGACGTCATCTTGCTTGAGTGATGCACCCTTTACCCCGCGGCCACCGCGTCGTTGTGACTTGTACAAGTCAGCTGCAGTGCGCTTTGAATATCCGCCACGAGTAATGGTGACGACAACATCAGAATCTGGAATCAGGTCTTCTGCAGAGAAATCGCCTTCAGATGCAACAAGCTGTGTGCGACGCTCGTCGCCATACTTTGTTACTAATTCTGAAAGCTCTGTCTTCACAATTTCGCGCTGTTTCGCCTCTGATGCCAAGATCGCATTGAGTTCGACGATATCTGCCATCAAGCCTTCATATTCATCATTGATCTTCTGACGTTCCAAAGCAGCGATACGGCGGAGCTGCATATCGAGAATCGCATTTGCCTGTACTTCATCGACATCGAGAAGTTTCATAAGGCCGGTACGTGCTTCTTCAGGAGTCTTTGATGCGCGAATCAGTGCGATAACAGCATCAAGTGCATCAAGTGCCTTGAGGTAACCCTTAAGGATATGGGCGCGCTTCTCTTTTTCCACCAAGCGGAACTTGGTGCGACGGACAATAACTTCAATCTGGTGCTCGATGTAGTACTTGATGAACTCATCAAGGCGAAGTGTGCGAGGGACACCATCAACGAGAGCCAACATGTTGGCGCCGAATGTGTCCTGCAACTGAGTCTGCTTGTACAAGTTGTTGAGAACTACCTTAGGAATAGCAGAGGTCTGAAGCACGATGACAAGGCGCTGGCCGAGACGCTCGTTACCTTCATCGCGTACATCTGCGATGCCCTTGATTTTGCCGTCTTTAACCAGCTCGGCGATCTTGAGAGCCAAGTTATCTGGGTTGACTTGATATGGAAGTTCGGTGACAACAAGACATGTGCGCTTATTGATCTCTTCAACATTAACAACTGCGCGCATCGTGATAGATCCACGGCCTGTGCGGTATGCATCTTCGATTCCGCCGCGTCCAACAATCAGACCCTTCGTTGGGAAATCTGGACCTTTAACGACGGTAAGAAGATGTGCAAGAAGTTCTTCGGTTGGCTGATCTGGATGCTCGAGGGTGTAGATAACGGCCTCGCCGATTTCGCGAAGGTTATGAGGCGGAATATTTGTCGCCATACCTACTGCAATACCTGCAGAGCCATTAACAAGAAGGTTGGGAAAACGTGAAGGCAATACATCCGGCTCTTGTGAGCGGCCGTCATAGTTTGGTGAGAAATCAACGGTATCTTCATCGATATCGCGCATCATCTCCATCGCCAGAGGCGCAAGACGAGCTTCGGTATAACGCATCGCTGCAGCTGGATCGTTGCCGGGAGAACCGAAGTTTCCGTTGCCGTCGATCAGTGGATAGCGCAGTGACCAGGGCTGAGCCAAGCGGACAACAGAGTCATAGATCGCAGTGTCGCCGTGTGGGTGGTAATTACCCATCACATCACCGACGATACGAGATGACTTGTAATAACCCTTATCCGGACGATACCCGGCATCAAACATTGCATAGAGCACACGGCGGTGAACCGGCTTGAGACCATCACGAATATCGGGAAGTGCGCGCCCGACGATTACTGACATCGCATAGTCGAGATAGCTGCGCGCCATTTCAACTTGGAGGTCTACCGTTTCAATACGGTCGTAGGTTGCGCCGGATGAATCGGCAGCGGTTATTTTCTCGTCGCTCATTAGATATCCAAGAACCTAACATCCTTAGCGTTGCGCTGAATAAATGCGCGGCGCTTCTCTACATCTTCGCCCATCAATACTGAGAACAAGTCATCGGCTGCCGCTGCATCATCGAGTGTGACGCGGATAAGCACACGGTGATCTGGATCCATCGTTGTATCCCACAGCTCTTTAGCTGGCATCTCACCAAGACCCTTAAATCGCTGGATACCGTCATCTTTAGGAAGGCGCTTGCCCGCGTCGATTCCATCTTTAATCATTGCATCGCGTTCGCGATCACTAAATGCGTACTCGACCTCATCCTTGCCAGACCACTTCAACTTATAGAGCGGTGGCTGTGCGAAGTAGACGAAACCGTTTTCAATAAGAGGGCGCATAAAGCGGAAGAGCAAAGTAAGCAGCAAGGTACGGATGTGTTGTCCGTCGACATCAGCATCGGCCATCAAAATAATCTTGTGATAGCGCAGTTTCTCGATATCAAAGTCATCGTGAACACCGGTGCCGAGCGCAGTAATCAGCGCCTGTACCTCGTTGTTCTGAAGCACACGATCAATGCGCGCCTTTTCAACGTTGAGAATCTTTCCGCGAATAGGAAGAACAGCCTGATTGCGAGAATCACGACCACCCTTTGTTGATCCACCCGCTGAATCTCCCTCAACGATATAGAGCTCGCACTTTGCAGGATCAGTCCACTGGCAATCAGCGAGCTTTCCTGGCATTCCGCGACCTTCTAGTAAACCCTTGCGATTACGCGCTAAATCACGTGCTTTTCGCGCTGCCACACGAGCAGATGCCGCATCAATCGACTTGCGAATGATGTCTTTGCCTTCTTGTGGATTTTGCTCAAACCATGCAGTGAGCTGTTCATTAACAATCTTCTGTGTAAATGAACGTGCTTCCGTGTTGCCAAGTTTTGTCTTTGTCTGACCTTCAAACTGTGGCTCGCCAAGTTTGATAGAAACAATTGCTGTAAGACCTTCGCGAACATCGTCACCAGTAAGACGATCTTCCTTCTTCTTAATCAATCCTTGTTCTTCAGCAAACTTATTAACAACAGAGGTCAATGCGGTACGGAAACCTTCTTCGTGTGTTCCACCTTCATGTGTATGAATTGTGTTTGCAAAGGTGTAGACAGATTCAGAGAAACCTTGGTTCCACTGCATCGAAACCTCAAGCGATAAACGCGCCTTGGTATCTTCAGCTTCGATAGCGATAACTGACTTGTGGAGCTCGCCGCGAGTGGAGTTAAGGTGCTTTACAAAGTCAGTAATGCCACCTGCATATTGATAGCGAACCGAGAGCTGCTCGCCTTTTTCATCGACATGGCTCTCACGCAAATCTGTAAGAGACAAGATAAGTCCCTTATTGAGAAATGCCATTTCGCGGAATCGTGTTGAGAGAACCTCGAATGAGAAATCAACTGTTTCAAAGATCTCTGGTGATGGCCAGAATTGAATTGTTGTTCCGGTTTCAGTGGTTGCTTCAC
>NZ_JBJTMK010000138.1:0-5775 GCF_046070465.1 Candidatus Planktophila sp.
ACTTTGCGCGTGCCGATGAACCAGAAGAGAAGCAGAATCAAGAGCAGCTCGAAAGATTTAATGCGATGGTTGCCACTCTCCACGAACTTGGATTCACCAACATTCTCCGCCATATTTCTAACTCGGCAGCAACGCTTTCCAATCCAGATGCAGCCCATGACATGGTGCGCACAGGAATTGCAATGTATGGATTGACTCCAGATGTTGCGATGGGCTCATCCAAAGAATTTAGCCTCCGCCCGGCGATGCAATTGCGTGCTGCTCTCTACCTTGTAAAAGCGGTTCCAGCAGGAACACCAGTTGGATACGGAGCGACTGAAGCAACGACACGCGATACCAAACTTGGGGTTGTGACGATGGGCTATGCCGACGGAATCCCTCGCATCGCAAAAGGCGCGGGCGTGTGGTTCAACGGAAAACGTGCACCGATTATCGGCCGCGTTTCAATGGATCAATTCGTTGTCGACCTAGGCCCAGAATCCACTGCAAAATCAGGGGATTGGGTAGTCGTCTTCGGAAATGGCTCACATGGCGAGTACACCGCCGATGATTGGGGCGCAGCCTGCGGAAGTATTAATTATGAGATTGTGACCCGAATCGGCCCTCGTGTGCCTAGAATCTACTCTGCTCATGTCTACTAATAACACTCTGCTCGAAGCCAAAGATGTCAATGTTGCCTTTGGTGGTTTACGTGCGTTGTCCGGAGTAAATCTCACCGTCAACAACCATGAAGTTGTAGGGCTCATTGGCCCCAACGGTGCGGGCAAGACGACAATGTTTAACAGCATATGCGGAATCGTCACACCAGATTCTGGAACTCTCTCATTTGAAGGCCACGATGCAGGATGGCCTGCTACTGATCAACTCGCAAAGCTTGGTATCGCTCGCACTCTTCAGGGGGTTGGACTCTTCCCAGAGCTCTCCGTTATTGAAAACGTCATGCTCGGCGCTCAGAAGTTTGCACGCACTGGATTGCTCTCAGCATCCTTTGGACTCAACACTCGTGATGAGAAAGATTTACGCGACCGCGCACATTACGCACTTGAGCGTGTTTACTCCGCTTCGATTAGCGCTCAACGCGCCGGTTCACTTTCCTATCCTGATAGCAAGCGAGTTGCGATTGCGCGTGCACTTGTAAGTCACCCAAAACTTCTCTTGCTCGACGAACCCGCAGGTGGACTTGGTGCTCAAGATATTGAGTGGCTCAATCGCTTAATCAGCGACCTATCGGGCGAAATGTCTATCCTGATCGTCGAACACCATATGGATGTTGTGATGTCAGTGTGCGATCGCATCTATGTTCTCAACTTCGGTGAAGTAATCTCATCTGGAACACCTGACTTTGTTCGCAATGATCCTGCGGTCATTACCGCCTATCTTGGAGCTGATGCCAAGTGACGCTGCATGTAGAAAATCTCACTGTTCACCACGGAGCAATCCAGGCGCTGACAAGCGTCTCATTTGATGTGAAAGAGGGCGAGCTCACTGCTGTTATTGGCTCTAACGGAGCCGGTAAATCAACGCTCTTGCGCACACTCTCTGGACTTAAATCTGCAACTCACGGATCTGCATCATGGAAGGGTCACAACCTTCTCCACGGTAAAGCTGAATCACATGTGCGCCACGGTGTTGCGCATGTATCTGAAGGTAAGTCTGTTATCCCAGAGCTCACAGTGGAAGAGAATCTTGATCTCGGTGCTCTTTGGCGTCGCAATAAGAGTGAATCAGCGACCACAAAGCGCGAAGTATTCGATCTCTTTCCTCGCCTGGAAGAACGTCGCAAGCAAAACACCGAGACTCTCTCTGGCGGTGAACGCCAGATGCTCGCAATTGGTCGTGCACTGATGTCAAAACCAGAGCTGCTGCTTCTCGACGAGCCGTCACTTGGATTGGCACCACTTCTTGTCAAACAAATTTTCGAAGCAATCGTCAATGTCACCAAGCAATATGGTTTATCTGTCGTTCTTGTCGAGCAGAATGCGATGGGCGCGCTTGCTATTGCTAATTCAGGAATTGTTCTCAATCTCGGCACAATTGCCACGACTGGCACAGCTCAAGAACTTATCTCTGACCCTGCAGTTCGCGCTGCCTACCTAGGATATTAAGGGGGAGTAAAGAATGTTCCAGCTGCTTAATACTCTCCTTATCGGAATCACATCGGGTGCTATCTACGCGCTGATGGCACTTTCAATCGTTCTCGTCTGGCGCTCCACTCGAGTGATCAACTTTGCCCAGGCAGGTCAGGCTTTGACCTCAACATTTATTGGCTTCCAAACATTGAAATATGTTGATTCATTCTGGATTGCTTTGGCAGTTGCAATGCTTGCAGGAGCAGCTCTCTCTGCGCTGATTGAAATCACATTGATGCGAGTCTTGCTGAAGCACTCTTCCAGTGGAGCAATTGCAGGCGTTGCGCCGATTATCGCAACGCTCGGTTTGCTCGAGGTTATTCAAGGAGCAATCACTTTGATTTGGGGAGGCGCAGATTCACTGATCACGCCACCGCTTTCCAATACTGGTTTCACTATTGGTACCAATACATTGGTCTTCTCGCCCATGAAACTGGCAATTATCGCCATCGTCGGAATTCTTCTCATCATCCTCTCGCTGATTGTGCAGAAGACTTCGATCGGTCTCTCATTGCGCGCAGCAGCCTTCTCACCTGAACTCGCTCGCCTCGCTGGTGTTCGCGTTGACGCAGTGCGCACTGCAGGATGGGCGCTCTCAGGTGCGACTGGTGCTGTGGCTGGGTTACTCCTAGTTGCTAATGGAAACGGTGCCTTCTCTACCGCCTCCATCGAATTCTCACTCCTGCTTATCTCAGGATTCATCGCTGCGGTGATCGGTGGTCTTGAGAGCCTGCTCGGCGCAGTCATCGGCGGTTTGGCGCTCGGAATCATCACATCATGTGTGCTGATGTACATCAGCGATTCGCTCTTCTTTATTGCCCCGTTTGTGATTCTTTTGTTAGTCCTCTTCATTCGCCCTCAAGGCATCCTCGGCAAGAAGGGTGGGCGTCGTGCATAAGCTCTCTAATAAGGTCCGCATCCTGATCTTTATTGTTCTGGGATTCCTTATTTACTTATTGAGCAATAACGTGGATGAGCTTCGCGTGTATCAGGGCGCTCAAGTTGCAGTCTTTGTTGTCGGAATCGCATCCATAATTTTGCTGACTGGATATTCAGGGCAAGTGTCATTGGGTCAAGGAGCGCTGTTAGGTGTCGGTGGATATGCCGCAGCCCTTTCACATCTACATTGGCATCTTCCTATTCCTGCAACATTTGCAATTGCAATTCTTGCTGCAGCAGGAGCAGGTGCACTCTTAGGAATTGCAGCGGCGCGTTTATCAGGACCGTATCTTGCAGGTGCAACACTTGCACTTGCAGTGGGACTTCCATCAATCGCAAATCAATTTACAGTTTTAGGTGGCGAACAAGGTCTCTTCTTCGATGTTGGATTTCCACCGGCATCGCTCGGCGAAGATTTCACTCAATATAAATGGTTCTTCTGGATCGCCTCCCTTGCTACTTTGATAGCGATTTTTTGGTTACAAAATGTTATGAGATCGCGATATGGACGTACCTGGAAGGCAATTCGCGGCAGTGAAGTTGCAGCAGAATTGGCGGGGGTAAATATCGCACGCGCGAAAATTCTTGCCTTCACACTCAGCGCGGGCGTTGCCGGCCTCGCAGGGGCTTTATTGGCTATGACTATCGGCACGGTGTCGCCAAGTGCTTTCCCATTGGCCCTCTCATTTTCTTTGCTGACAGGCGCGGTTCTCTCTGGCGTAACTACCCTCGGAGGCGTCATGATTGGGGCAGTGACTCTGGTCGCTATCCCTGAGATCGTCGGAACGATTGTTAATCGATTCGGCGCAACTGAGGCGGTAGCGAACAACCTGCCTCACATCGTTGTAGGAACGCTTTTGATTCTGACCGTGGTCTTTGTACCAAACGGCCCGGTAGAGCAGATGCGATCACGACGATTGAAGAAGGAGAAGAGTCTCTAAAATCCCGAAAGGGCCCTCAATGGAAGGAAAGAGATGAAATCTTTTAATCGTCGTAAGCTGATTTCAGCTAGTGCGATTCTCGCGGCAACTGCGCTCACAGCAACAGCAGTTCCCGCACAGGCATTCTCACCAAAGACAGAAGTTGGTGTAAGCCAAACTGAAATTAAGTTGGGTGTAACTCTCCCAATGACAGGTGCAGCTTCACCTGGATATAACAAGGTTCCAGGCGCAATGAAGGCCTACTTTGATTATGTCAACGCTAACGGCGGAGTAAATGGACGCAAAGTCACTTTGGTAGTCAAAGATGATCAGTACGTTCCAACTCAAGCTGTAGCAAAGACAAACGAACTCATTCTCAAGGACCGAGTCCTCGCACTCGTTTCACCATTGGGCACAGCAAATAACAAGGCGGTCGCAGCATCTGTTAATCCAGGCAAGCGCGGCGTTCCAGTTCTCTTTGTCAATACAGGATTTAGCGGATTCGCTGACACCAAGAAGTATCCAACTACTTATGCAATCTTGCCTTCTTATGTAATGGAAGCAAAGATCATGGCTGAGTACATCAAGGATAACTTTGCAGGTAAGACTATTGGTCTCGTCTATCAGGATGACGACTTCGGATCAGATGCACTTGCAGGCTTTAAGTCAGCTGGTATCAAGTTCGCAACAACAGTCGGATATGCATCTGGTTCACAGAGCGCAACAACTGCAGCTGGTTGGGTTACAAAGCTCAAGGCAGCTAACTGCGATGTTGTAATCCTCTTCGGTGTATCAAGTGCAACAGCAGCCGGCCTCGGCACAGCAGCAGCTCTTAAGTACACACCACAGTGGATCCTCGGTTCCGTCGGTGGCGATGCAACAACCATTAAGGCAGCTGGCGTTCCAGCTGGCGTTCTCTACAACGCTGTTGGCGCATCATTCTTGCCAGCAACAACAGACACAGCTGATGAATATGTAGCTCTCTTCCAGAGCATCTACTCAAAGGCAGTGCCAGGTTCAGCATTTGATAACAACGTACTTGTGGGAATGAACTCAGCATTCGTCACAGTTCAGGCTCTTATGGCAGCAGGCGCAAACCCAACTCGTAAGTCATTGCTCGCAGCAATTGATTCAAAGGGCTCAACATTTGCTTCAGCTGCACTTCTTCCATTGAACTACTCAAAGACAAGCCACGTTGGCTACAACGGTTACTGGTTTGGAAAGTACTCACCAACTGGAGATCTCAAGCCAGACGGTGGCAAGTACACGCTCTACACAACCGATTCAGGCTCAGGCGCTGTTGTTAAGTCAACATGGAAGCGTCCAGCTATGCCAGCGAAAGGACTACCTAACTAATGAGAATCTCTCATAAGTCACGCCTTACAACTCTCGTAGGTGCTGCAGCTCTTGTAGCAGCTTCACTCTCAATGGTTCCTGCACATGCTGCAGCTGTTGGACCTCTCTGCGATGGCAAGTCTCCAATTCAGTCATGCCAAGGCACGACTGCAGATGGTGCGCCATATGCAATGCAGGTGCCTGCAAACTTCAACGGAACAGTAGTTTTGTGGTCACACGGCTACCGTCCAAACGTTGATGTTCCTGTAGGAATCCCGGGATATGGCGGCTACAAGGTAACCAATACGCCAGAGACCGCACCTGGTCAATCAGAGGCAAATATGGCCCCAACTCAGTACCTCTTGAGCCAGGGATATGCGCTTATGGGTTCAGGTTTCTCTCGTCAGGGATGGAACCTCGATGCAGCTGTTGCAACTAACGTTGAGTTGGTA
>NZ_JBJTMK010000139.1:0-2890 GCF_046070465.1 Candidatus Planktophila sp.
CACCTGTTGGACCTTGCGCACCGTTTGATCCATTTGCACCTGCGGGGCCTTGCGCACCCGTACTTCCTGCAGGACCAGCAGAACCTGTCGCACCAGGTAAACCAGCATCGCCTTTCTCGCCTTGTGGTCCAGCAGGACCAGTAGGACCTTGCGGTCCCTGCGGACCTACAACAGTGTTTACATTCGCATTCGAAATTGTTTTTCCATCTGCACCGTTCTTTCCATCGCTTCCAGAAGGTCCAGTGGGTCCTTGAATGTTTTGCGGAGTCGGCCACTTCCCTTTTGTCTTTGGTCCATAGATCAACAAACTTCTTACATCAATATAGAAATCTCCATCAATACCAAGCGAACTCTTGGGTGCACCTTTGCCATTGAGGATTGTGTTAACAACTGCTGTCGTTGATCGACCTGCACCATTTGCATAGGGGAAGGATGAAAATGTCGCGATTGCAACTGCTACCACCGCCGCCAACAGCTTGCTCTGCATCATGAGAAAAGCTCTCCTTTGAAGAGTTAAAGGGGAAACAGTCTGAAAGTTGAGCATTACCCAAAGTAATCAGGACTCCCCCGCATCAGGCTCACAGGAAAGGCCGAATACACGCTCAGTTCTTCACAGGATGGCCTTCAGGATTCACATGGTGCCCTCAGCTTCCCCGGCTACCTTTCTGAGCATGAGGGTGTTAATTACACCTAAGTCAGCAACACGGGGCTGACACTTAGTACGGGACAGGAGACATGTAAATGTCATCAAAGAAGAAAGTATTCGCAGTAGCGATTACAACAGTTGCATTAACAGCCGGAACTTTCGGCATTGCAGATGCAGCAACTAAGGCAAAGAAAGTCTCAAGAACAACCATTACAACAATTGCTAACCAGGCTGCTGCAGGCAAGCTTGGTCGTGGTGAAGAACTTGCTGCAATCCTTTCAGGACTTGTTGCTAAGGGAACAATCACTCAGTCACAGGCTGATGCAATCATCGCGGCACACGCTGCAGCAGATGCAGCACGTGATGCTGATCGTCCAGCAATGGGTCCAAACGGTGGATTCGGTGGACCTTTCGGTGATCACCTCACTGTTATTGCATCAACGCTAGGACTTGATACAACAACAGTTCTCACACGCCTCAAGGCTGGAGAAACTCTTGCAACTATTGCGGGAACAAAGAAAGATGCTTTGATCACAGCACTTGTTGCTGATGAAACAAAGGAAATCGATGCAGCTGTAGCAGCTGGAAAGTTGACTGCTGCACAGGCAACAACGCTGAAGGCAAATCTCACTGCTCATGTCACCGACATGGTGAATGCAACTGCTCCAGCAGGTGGCATGAAGGGCCACCGCGAAGGTCGTGGCGGTAAGGGTGGTCGCGGACACGGTGGAATGGGTGGCGGAATGATGGGCGGCAACTCTGGCGCTCCAACAATTCCAACTCCAACCACAACAACTTCAGCAACAGCATAAAACGCTTCATGTAGTTCCTCCATTGGGTAGAAAACCCGCCAGGTGATCAATTCGCTTGGCGGGTTTTCGTTTCCTGCAAGCGCTGCCGTGATTAAATTGCGCATGCGCATTCACATCGGGAGCGATCACGCGGGTCTTGAGTTCAAGAATGAACTCATCCATCACCTCGTTGCTGGTGGACATGACGTCACCGATCACGGGCCATATGAATTCGACGCCCTCGATGACTACCCAGATTTCTGCATCCCCACGGCTCAGGCTGTTGCTAAAGATGCAACCTCAATCGGAATCGTCTTGGGTGGCTCAGGTAATGGCGAACAAATCGCAGCTAATAAAGTTAAAGGTATCCGTGCAGCGCTTGTCTGGAGCATCGAGACCGCAAAGCTTGCTCGCGAACATAACAACGCCAATGTGATTTCAGTAGGTCAGCGTCAGCACACTGCGCAAGAAGTAAAAGACTTTATCGATGCATTTATCGCAACACCATTTACGGGCGATGAGCGCCATGCGCGTCGCATCGGCAAGATAGCTAGCTTTGAAGATACCTGCTGCTAGTTTTTAAAATATCTGAAGTCGTTGACTTGATGATCTTTTGTAATTCCCTGTCCTTCAAATCGAGTCTCTCGACGCCAATCCGGGCGTGCAACTTTTCCTCCAGTAAATAGAGTGGACGCAGCAAAGACTTCTTCAATCCATTCCGCATAAGGAACCCAGTCGGTTGCAATATGGATAAATCCACCGGGTTTTAATTTGGAAGCAACTTGTGCCAAGAAATTGGCATTCACGATGCGACGTTTATGGTGCTTCTTCTTCTGCCATGGATCTGGAAAGAACAAGTGCACACCATCAAGTGATTGATCAGCAATCATGTTGTGCATAATCAAATGTGCATCACCCTGAATAACGCGAAGGTTTCTTAATCCGTATTCATGAATTAAGAGAAATAGCTTGCCGACGCCTGGACGATGAACATCGACGGCTAGAAATCCTTTTTCAGGAAAAGCTTGGCCGATAAGTGCGGTCGCCTCGCCCATGCCAAATCCGATCTCAAGGATGACCTCCTTGGAATCTGGAAAAAGTGTTGCAAAATCTAAAACCTGATTGCTGGCTTCGATTCCATATGAGCCCCAATGCTTATCGAGGGCTGCTTGCTGAGGACCTGTAATACGAGAGCCGCGGATGCGATAACTGCGAACTGTAGGCTCTTCCATAGCGAGAATCTTATGGTTCGATTAGGCTCTCTTCATCCACCCAAACCTCACTAGGTTATCGCCAGCTATAAGGAGTAAATCGTGCCAGGAGTAAATCTCACACGTGCAGAAGCGCAAGAACGTTCGCAGCTCGTCAAGGTCCATTCATATGATGTAGATCTTGATCTCACAGTTGGAGCTGAGAACTTCATCGTCAAGACTCGTGTTAAGTTCGATGGTCT
>NZ_JBJTMK010000140.1:0-3856 GCF_046070465.1 Candidatus Planktophila sp.
AAGATCATCTGCAATCTTCTGGCCGAAGTCGATAACGACAACGCGATCAGAGATTCCCATGATCAGTGACATATCGTGTTCGATCAGAAGGACTGTGTATCCAGCATCGCGAATCTTCTTAATTGTCTCTGCAAGTGCAACTTTCTCAGCAGGGTTAAATCCTGCTGCTGGCTCATCAAGGAGAACGAGCTGAGGATTTGTTGCGAGTGCACGTGCAATTTCAAGTCGTCGCTGATCTCCATATGGGAGATTCTTTGCCAGCTGACCTGCGCGCTTGCGAAGTCCCATAAAGTTAAGGAGCTCGAGAGCGCGATCAAGAGCAGCTTTCTCTTCACGACGGGAACGAGGAGTTCCAAAGATTGCTCCGATGACACCAGATTTAGAGTGGATATCGGCACCAGTAACTACATTTTCTAGCGCTGATGATTCACCGAAAAGTCGAATATTCTGGAATGTACGAGCGATGCCCATCTTTGTAACCTGATGACGTTTCTTGCCAATGACCGATTGACCATTGAAGTTGATCTCACCAGAAGTTGGCTTGTAGACACCCGTGATTACGTTAAAGATCGTAGTCTTGCCAGCGCCATTTGGTCCAATGAGTGCGAGGATCTCGCCCTTCTTAACCTGAACGTTGACATCATTGAGAGCGGTAACGCCACCAAACTTCATGGTGACATTTTTCAGTTCGAGAAGTACCTCAGACATTATTTGATCTCTCCTTCTCCGGACTCTTCGACATGATCCCAATTTGCATCGAAATGTTCGCGCTTCTTCTTCGGCAAGATTCCATCTGGGCGAAGATTCATCATCACAACGAGAGCAATGCCGAATACCAAGATACGTGGCTGGCTTAAGAAGCGGATGCGCTCTGGCGTAAATGCAAGAAGTACTGCACCGAGAATCACACCCCAAACATTTCCGATTCCGCCAAATACAACACAGGCAAGAATCAAGATGGAGACGTTGAGGTTAAATTGATCCGGAACGATAGACAAGATTTGTGATGCGTAAACTACTCCGCCGACACCGGCAACAGCTGCGCCTAGTACGAATGCCCAGACCTTTGAGCGACGGGTGTTGATTCCCATCAACTGCGCAACATCGTCATCCTGACGGATTGCATCCCATGCTCTACCTGGACGACGTGCCGCAAGGCGACGGACCATCCAGATAATCAGCAAGGTAAATGTAAGGAGCATCCAGTAGTAAGGCTTTGGATCAAGAATAGTGAACTTAGCCTTAAAGATTTCTGGAGGTGTTGGAATTCCAGCAATACCGCGTGAACCACCGATTGCATCTGTGTTGACGGCAAAGATTCGAACAATTTCACCAAACCCGAGAGTCACAATCGCAAGGTAGTCACCACGAAGACGCAGAGTTGGAGTTCCAAGGAGAACGCCCGAGAGCATCGCGAGTGCAACACCAATCGGAAGAATCTCCCAGAAGTTCAAGCTTGTCTTGGTGCCAAGAATCGCCATTGTGTATGCGCCGATAGCGAAGAATGCAACGTAACCGAGATCGAGTAGACCTGACTTGCCGACCACAATATTGAGGCCGATCGCCATCATGACATACATGCCCACTGGATAGAAGAGCACCGACTGGAAGTCAGAGCCCGGTGTATTCAGGATTGGGTTATTAAGGAATGGAAGTGCGTAACAACTTCCGATAAAAATTACTGAGAGAAGAACGCGACGCCAGCGAGGAGAATTCTCCCAGAAGGTAGCTCCGCGATCGCGAAGATTGAGGTTGAGTTTTGACATTAGACCCTCGCCTGTGTGATTGATTCACCGAACAAGCCGGTTGGCTTGATGAGCAATACGAGTACCAAGATGATGAAAGAGATAACAGCTTTCCAAGCGGTTCCGAATACAGCTGATGTATAAGTCTCCATCAAACCGAGAACAAATCCACCGAAAAGTGCGCCTCGGAGATTTCCGATTCCGCCGAGAACTGCAGCGGTAAAAGCTGAAATTCCCAGGAAGAAGCCAACCTTAAACGATGTGTTCTCGTAGGTAAGAATATAGAAAAATGCTGCTGCACCTGCCATCAGACCGCCAGCGAAGAAGGTCACCGTAATAACACGATTGATGTTGACACCCATCAGAGTTGCGGTGTTCTCATCCATTGATACAGCGCGAATACCTTTACCGAGACGAGTCTTGGAGATGAATTGATCAAGGGCAACCATCATGAGACCAGCTGCGATAATCACGATCACTTTATCGTTGCGAATATCGGCACCAGCAAAAGAGAATAAGAAGGTCTTATCCATAATGCGAGGGAATTCGCGTGGAAGAGAGTGGGTGATAATGCGGAACAATTCAACGAGCGAGATTGAGACGCCAATCGCAGAAATAAGGGTTGCTAGCTTCGTAGCGCCACGCTTACGGAGTCGTCGATAGGCGACGAACTCAACTGCGATAGCGGTCAGTGCCGATGCGAGCATTGCAATTACCAGACAGAAGAGAAGGGTAAGTATCATTGAAGCGCCTGTACGAGGATCATCCTCAACTTTTACGCCCATAATTCCGGAAGCGACAAGAGCGCCGAATGTTCCAATCATAAAGACTTCAGAGTGGGCAAAGTTGATGAGGCGGAGTACGCCATACACCAATGTGTATCCCAACGAAATCAGCGCGTAAATAGCGCCGAGCGCTAGACCATCAAAGGTCAGCCCCCAAAATGCATCTCTTAAGAGTGCAAAATCCACAAGACACCTCGATATTTCATAAGGGAGGGAGACGGTGCCGTAACACCGTCTCCCTCCGTTTTAATGATGAACTGCTTTATTGCTTCTTAGAGCCACCAACAATTACTTGATTGCTCCAAGGAGAACGAGCTTTCCGTTCTTTACGACGAAGCCGTTGATATCTGCACCAGATACTTCGCCATCTGAGTCAAACTTGAGTGTCTTTGAAAGACCCTTAGATGACTTTGTTGATACGTACTTGTTGATAGATGCACGATCTGTATTTCCAGCCTTGATTGCCTCAAGGAAGAAGTTAGTTGCATCGTATGACTCTGTTGTGTAAACACCAGGAGTCCAACCAGCCTTGACCATCTCAGCAGCAAGTTTTGGAGATGCTGTCTCGAATGGGATTGCTGGAGCTGTAAGAAGTGCACCTTCAGCAGCCTTACGAGCAAGCTTTACGAATTGGTTATCAAGTGTTCCGTCGCCTGAAGCGAAGACAACCTTTGAACCTGAGTCGCGAAGCTGCTTTACGAATACTGCTGCCTGTGAGAAGTATCCTGAGTAGAAGACAGCTGTTGCCTTTGACTTCTTGATCTTTGCAATTGTTGCTGAGAAGTCTGTTGTACCTGTTGGTGTGACATCCTTACCGACAACGCGGCCAGCAAGTGTGATGTCTACAGTCTTCTGAAGTCCAACTGCATAGTCTGATGCATCGTTAACAAGGAAGACAGTTGCCTTCTTGTTGTTCTGAACGATCAAACGAGCAGCTGCTGGACCCTGGTAATCATCTGTCAACACTGCGCGGTGGAAAATTTCCTTACCGAATGATGGAAGTGTTGGGTTTGTAGCAGATGGTGTAATGATTGAAAGACCTGCTGAAAGGTAGATAGGTAGTGAAACCTTTGATGCACCTGAGTAGGCAGGACCGACAAGTGCGACTACGCACTCTTCAGCTGCAACCTTAGGAGCGATTGGAGCAGCAACTGCTGGATCACCCTGGTCATCTACTTCGTAGACAACTGGATCAACATTTGCCTTTGGATTTGCTGCAAGGAACTTCTTGAGCGCGAACTTAACACCGTTAAGTTCATTGATACCGAGAGCTGCTTCGCCACCTGTAAGTGGGCCCTGGTATGCAATCTTCAACTTGCCTGAGCA
>NZ_JBJTMK010000141.1:0-7785 GCF_046070465.1 Candidatus Planktophila sp.
CTCGTGCGATTGCTTGATCTAGTCGAGATACTTCAACTATCTCCATGCCGGCAATCTTGACCTCAGAGCCTGTTGGAACAAGTGCTCGTTTAAATCCAAGGCGATATGCCTCTGCAAGGCGACGTGATACCCCGCTGACTTTTCGAATTTCACCAGCGAGACCGACTTCACCGATTGCAACAAGATCTGCAGGTAGAGCTAATCCTTTTGCAGCTGATGCCACGGCAAGTGCTAAGGCTAAATCTGCAGCAGGTTCGGTCATCTTCATGCCACCGACAGTTGCGGCATACACATCGCGACCACCTACACGCACATGTGCACGGAGTTCGAGAACAGCTAAAGTCATTGAGGTACGGGCAGAATCGAGGCCACTAACAACACGACGGGCATTACCGAAATCATTTTCACGTCCTGCACTGACAAGCGCTTGGATTTCAGCGAGAAGCGGGCGACGTCCTTCGAGAGTAACTGTGACACAAGTACCTGGAACTGGTTCTGCATGGCGAGAGGTGAAGAGACCTGTTGGGTCGAGAACGCTCTCGATACCTGAATCACTTAAATCAAAGCATCCAACTTCATCGCTGGCACCAAAGCGGTTCTTAACTGCGCGAATTAAACGAAGGCGTGAGTGACGTTCGCCCTCAAATTGAAGAACAACATCGACGATGTGCTCGAGTAGGCGCGGACCGGCAATAGATCCATCTTTAGTGACGTGACCTACGAGCAATAATGTGATGTCTCGGTCTTTGCAGATGCGAATCAGCGCACCAGCTACTTCACGTACTTGGGTAACGCCACCAGGTGCACCATCGACAGTTGAAGAACCGATAGTTTGAATAGAGTCGATAATTAAGAGATCAGGTTTTACGGTATCAATATGAGAAATCACTGCACCGAGTTCGGTCTCTGACGCCAAGAAGAGATTGGGGTCGATAGCTTTGATTCGTTCGGCGCGAAGTCGAACTTGCGATGCTGATTCTTCGCCACTGATGTAGAGAACAGGAATAGTTTTCTTTGCTGTCTCTGCCGCCACAGATAAGAGAAGTGTTGATTTTCCAACACCGGGTTCGCCAGCAAGCAAGATTGCCGCCCCTGGAACAAGTCCTCCGCCTAGTACGCGATCGAGTTCAGATACACCTGTTGCACGTGCATGTGCCGCAGATAGATCAACATCGCCGATAGCAGTTGCCTTCGCAGTAATCGGACCTGCTTGGAGAGATAACTTCTTAGGTGCACCTATTTCTTCAACGGTGCCCCAGGCCTGACATTCACCACAACGGCCTACCCATTTCCGGGATGTCCAACCACATTCAACGCAGCGGAATGGATCCTTCTCTACCTTGGCCATGCGCCTAGGTTACTTGGAGGCAGCGACAGATGCAGGGTGCTGAATTACGAAAAGAGGAAGCGACTTTGCCTGCATCTCTTTGATGCCTGCAATGCGGCGATCACAATGCTCGGCCAAGATTGCATATGCAGCCTCTCCCATCAACTTCTGAAGCTCTGCCTTGTTGGAGAGATAGACAGGCTGCTTTCCAACATGTGCCTCGGTGTTGCTGGTGCAATACCAATCGAAATCTTCTCCACCATCGCCCCATGCAAGGCGTTCGTACTCGCCGATGACAATGATTGAATATTCACGTTCGCCGACTTCACGAGTTTCATAGCTACGGCGAAGTGGAAGCTGCCAGCATACATCTGGCTTGGTATCTACAAAGTGCAGCGCGCGCTTTTCTGCCAAGTGGTGAAGTACGCAACCAAATGAACCTGTGAAACCTTCTGCTTCATAACCCTTACGGTTTAAGAAGATACAAGCACCATCGACGGTACGAGTCTTTCGCTCATCATCGTCATCAGTATCGGTAATACGTAATTTTCCACCAGGCTTCTTGGGGCGAGCTTCGTTATAGAACTGCCACATATCCGGGGTTAAGAATTCTGCAGCACGAAGAGTGCGTTCTTCATCTTCTGCATCAGAGTACATAGCACCTTCTGTGCAACATCCATCGTTGGGGCGATCAGCAAAGACGCCTTTGCAGCCATCACCATAGATGCAAGACCAATTTGAGGTTAACCATGTGAGGTCGCACTTATAGATTTCCTCTGGAGAATCTGGGTCTGAAAATTCAATCCAGTCGCGTGCAAAACCTGCTTTAACCTCTGACATAGGGGCAGAGCCTACGCGTACTCTTGCGCCATGGCTAATCACATTGGAGTTATCGGCGCAGGCGTTATGGGTGAAGCACTCATCGCTGCACTGATTCGCAGCGGTGTAAATCCTGCAGATATCTCCTTCGCGGAAAAGCGGAATGAGCGGGCTGCAGAGTTAGTAGCCCGTTACTCCATTATTCATAAAGATATTGCAGTAGTTGCAGCTCAATCTTCAACACTTCTATTAGTTGTAAAGCCACAGGATATGCAAGCTACTCTCCAAGAATTATCACCGCATATCTCAATAGATTGCCTTGTGATCTCATTTGCGGCAGGTAAGACAATCGCATCCATCGCTGCAGGACTTGGTAAGGCCAATCCTGTTGTACGTGTGATGCCAAATACCCCAGCGCTGGTTGGAAAAGGCGCATCAGGATATTCTCTTGGTAGCGGAGTTACTCCTGCACACCGTGAGTTCGTAGATCACTTCTTAGCTGCGACCGGGGCAGCCATTGAAGTACCTGAAAGCTTGCAAGACACAGTCACCGCTACAAGTGGGTCAGGCCCTGCATATTTCTTTGCCTTCGTAGAAGCGATGGTGGAAGGTGCAGTGGCACTTGGTCTATCTCAGGCAGATGCCACAACACTCACAATTCAAACAATTGTTGGAGCAGCAGCTCTCCTCGAAACATCGGGAGAATCTCCTACAACTCTGCGGGAGAAGGTAACGAGCCCTAACGGGACCACTGCTGCAGCTCTCGCCTCTTTCAATGAATCTGGACTCACAGCAATCGTTGCGCAGGCAATGTCTGCAGCAGCAAAGCGCTCACAAGAACTGGCTTAGTATGAAGCGCGCACTGATTGCTGTTGCACTCTTATCTTTGATTTCGCCTTCTGCGTTTGCTGCCCCTAAGGCGATTCCGGTTCAACTCGGTTCTATCTATGCAGCCCCAGTAGGCACAGAGATGTTTCTGCAATCAGCACAGAACACAATCTTCATCACTAACCCAGTTGCTCAGAGCGCTGATATTCGAGTAACTGCTGTAGATCTTACAAATACAGAAGTTTGGCAACTCACTATTGATAGCGGTCTCAGCGAAGTTGCAATGGCTGCGTCGGTAGATCCGCTTGGAAATATCTGGATTGCTGGCGCGGCAGCTATCGCCCCAGCACCCGAGACTGCAACTCCAATAGATGGCGTTGATAATCCTGATCAGGTCACTATTGATGCACCGACAGATCTACGACCAGATTTAAGTCAATTAGCGCTCTGGAAGATTTCGAGCTCCGGTGAATTAAGTGCGACATACCTGGCACCTCAGAAAACAATTCCTTTGATTTCATCGCTTTCGGCAACAAATTCTGGAATTTCGATTGTTGGCGCTATTGATGCAAAGCCCTTTATCGTAACGTCCACAACTTCTGGCATATTTGGAAAATTGGTGGTTCTTGGATCAAGTAAGACTGAGTTCAATACAGTAGTGCGCAATTCCGATGGCACATCTTCTATCTATGGCTCAAGTGCAGAAACTCTTGCAGGAAAGAAGCTCGCAGGAATTCGCGATGGAGTACTCATTAAGGTTTCCAAGTCGGGCGCAATAACTTCTTTAGTGAGAAGTTCCGCTCTCAAGGCATCTCGCAGCTGGATTTCTGGAGACTCTTCCTATTTAGTCAGCGGTCCAGTCATCACTGGCAAAGTCACAGAGACTGCAATAACAAAATTCACATCGGCATTTTCACCGAGCTGGACTTTGAGACTTCCAAGTATTGGCCCATCGACAACTCTGACAGCAAATGGAAATTCCTATCTTGCCTTCACCAGTCGATCAGCAATTGCAGGGATCTCAGGGTGGAGACCAAATCAACCGTCGCTACTTCTCCTTACGTTCGATAGCAAGGGTGTTCTTAAGGCTGCGACAGCCCTTCCAGGGCTTGTGACGCCTATTTTGCTCGCATATTCGCCAGCGAAGGGCGTTGTTGGCCTCGCTTCTGCCAGCGATGGAACCGTTTCGATTTTTACCCTCGTATCGCGGTAATCTTTGCCATCGTTTTAATCCAGGTTAATTTATCTGGGCACTACTACTAGGAAGAGCGTGACTTATGGGTTCCGTTATCAAGAAGCGTCGCAAGCGTATGGCTAAGAAGAAGCATAAGAAGCTTCTGAAGAAGACACGCATTCAGCGCCGTAACGCTAAGTGATAGTCGCTACGGACGGAGCATCGATAGCTGGCCATTAATGCCAGCGAGGAGATACTTCACACGATTGACAACAACCCAGGTGGAACTTATTCCATCTGGGTTGTTGCTTGTTGCAACAAAAGAAATCTTTGGTGATGCTTGAGAAGTGTCAACTGCACAGATTCGCTTCTCGCAATTAAATGCAATCATCGTTCCATTAGTAGAAAGATATTTTCCAGGCTTCCCAAAATTCTCTGAAGTGACACTCTCCTGAGTTGGTGCACTTGAGATGTAGCTCCAACGAATTCGATTTGCATAAGGAAGAGTGTTAGGCGCCGAGCTCAACCAGGTGGCAAATATCCCTTTTGAATTTTTGCCTAGCGCAACGTCATATCCCACAACAGGTGCCGAGCTCGAGGTTGCCTCAAGAGTTTGATAGATCCAGCCTGTGCTGGAGAGGTTTCCACGTGTGGCTACACGAACTTCTCCAGTGGTTGGATCTTTCTTCTGATTAATCGTCAGGATTGAGTCATAGATAAAGTAGCTAGTCTTTCCATCGAAAGCTGCTTTGAGATGGAAAGCGACATCTCCAGTGGTGCGGCCATCGGTCTTGCGGTCACCATCGACAAGCTCGTAGCTCCAGCTCTTCGCCGTGTTGCTTTTTACTGCACCCAGCAAAATGCCTTGGCTCTCATCGCGGTACAGAACCTGAACCCCGCCAGCTGAGGCGATACAAGCGCTCGAAACTGAGAGATCTGATCCAGTGCGCACTCGGATTGGGTCCTCATAATTATTTACCTGAGCAGCATCTCCATCGACAACCTCATATATAAATTTCTTGCCGTCAAACTTTGCATAGCGAAGATCGGTATTTTGTGCATCGGAGTAAAAGATGTGAAGAGTCTGTTTTTTGCCGCTGCCATTGACGCACATCGAGAGCGCACCCTTTATGGCAGAGTTGGTGCGTCCTGATGAACCGCCGGCTCCATCAACTGTGAGCTTGATCCAGACCGTTCCGCTCCAGGTGGCAAGTTTGAGGTCGCCGCTCTTGGAATCAATATAGGCAACAGCAGGTTCTCCATTAAAGGTTGTGCTGGCGAGCACACTGGCATCACTCTTTGAATCCACAACAAATCGCTTCCAACTTGGTTGAGGCGTAACCGCCACTGTGTTGGCCGGATCGGATGTGCCGTTGGAATTCGATGCAGTGACGGCAAATGTATAGGAAGTGCCGTTCTTTAATCCGCTAAATGAAATGGGTGAACTTGTCGCAGATTTGATTTGATTTGTCTTGAGATTACGTACTGAATAACTAGTGATTTGAGCGGTGCGTGCATTAGCTGGTGGATCAAAAGTCACAATTGCTGCGCCATCTGCAACAAGTGCATTGACGTTGCGCACTTGTTGTGGGACTCCAACTGCAATGCCTACCGGAGGCTTACGGCGCATATCTTCCATCATCGCAAGTAGAAGTGGCCCCGGCTCGTGAAAGATTTCTCCGGCATCGAGATTTGGAGTCATCACTGCATCGAAGGCAGATTTCGAATACGTTGCTTCATCGAGGTGGCTGACTGAAGAACCTTCTTCATATTTACTGGGCGTATAAAGAATTGGTTTCGTCCCGTTATTGGCAGCGATGCCGAGCGGGCCAGACCATACGAGGGGAGAAGTTAAGGCCTTGCCAAGTTCGATCGATGGAGTTGGCAAGTCAGATAAACGTCGACCGTCTTCAACCTGAACATAAGCATCGAAGGGAGTGGGTTGATCGATACTGCCATACCCAAAGAATGAGTCGTATGAATCAGTCGAGAGAAAACCTAGACCATGGCCCATCTCATGCAAGAAGACCGATTGAAGATCGTACTCATTTGGATGCGAGATGCCGTCATTGCGAGTGTTCCACTCTGCAAGTGAATTAACCTGAATGATGATCTCTGATTGACGGGTATCTAAATCTTTTCCAGCAAGTGCATTGGCAAGCGCGGATGGATACCAGAGGCTTGAATCCGGAGCCTTATCAAAACCCGAAAAATAGCTTCCAGGTCGTGCGCTTCCGAGAACACCGAATGTTCCGATACGAGTCCACGTTGCATCAATTGTTACTGGAACAGTGGAGGAGAAGTTTGCAGACCAGACATCGACTGCTGCTTGGAAATCTTTCTTCGCCCACTCTGGGAAGTTCTTGTAATTAACAACAAATTTAGATTTTGATTCGATGTAAGCAACTTTTCCACGTGGTGATTGCTTCACCGTTGTATTGGGGCCTGCATAGACGTAGCCCCATTGAGTCGCTTCTCTTTGTAAGAAAGGTGAAAGTGCTTGCGCTTGAAGCGGTGAGATCACGCCTGCGAGTAGAGCAAGTATGAGAGCGCCTCGAGTGGCGCGCTTCATTATGCTGCTCATAGCGGGTAACGCTATCAGGGTGAGAGAATTTTCCTATGGTCACCGTTTACTCCCGTCACGGCTGTCATCTCTGCGAAAATGCTGTGAATGTTCTCGAGAGCCTTCGCGAAGAGCTCGCATTTGAGATTGAGATTATTTATATTGACGGAAACCCCGAATTAGAGAAGTTATATGGCGAACAAGTTCCAGTCACTCATATCAACGGGGAGCACCATGATTTTTGGCGAGTAGATCCAGAACGTTTTAGATCTTCCCTTGAAAAACATCGTCGGCATCAATAATTGTGTAGCTATAACCCTGCTCGGCTAAGAAACGTTGACGGTTCTGTGCAAAGTCTTGGTCGATAGTGTCGCGAGAAACGACAGAGTAGAAGCGCGCACCACGGCCATCTGCCTTAGGGCGCAATACACGACCCAGGCGCTGTGCCTCTTCTTGGCGTGAGCCGAATGCACCAGAGACCTGAATTGCAATTGTTGCTTCAGGTAAGTCGATTGAGAAGTTAGCGACTTTGGATACAACAAGACAAGAAATTTCGCCGGTGCGGAAAGATTGGAATAACTCTTCGCGTTCTTTTTGGGGCGTGGAACCTTGGATAACGGGACATCCGAGAGTTTCACCCAAATCATCTAACTGATCGAGATACTGACCGATAACCAGAATCTGCTCTTTTGCGTGAAGGCTGACAAGTTCTTGAACAACATCTCGCTTAGTGCGAGTGGTTGCGCAATAGCGATAACGCTCTTCTGGTTCGGCCGTTGCATAAGCAAGTCGCTCTGCCTCAGTCAGATTAACGCGAACCTCAATACATTCTGCAGGAGCGATATATCCCTGCGCTTCAATCTCTTTCCACGGCACATCAAAGCGCTTTGGGCCGATCAGTGAGAAGACTTCACCTTCCATTCCATCTTCGCGAACGAGAGTTGCAGTAAGACCAAGTCGTCTGCGGGATTGAATATCTGCTGTAAAGCGGAAGATGGGCGCTGGAAGTAGGTGCACCTCGTCGTAAATAATCAAACCCCAGTCATGGCTATCGAAGAGATCAAGGTGTGCGTA
>NZ_JBJTMK010000142.1:0-15370 GCF_046070465.1 Candidatus Planktophila sp.
AGGTTGAGTACTTTTCGGTAGTCTAGGAACATGTCCGAAATCGCGATTATCGTCGAGGGTCAGCCACGTAAGGTTGAAGTCGATCAGAAGCCAACTCATATCTTCGCCGAGAACAAGGAGATCGTGGTCTGCAAGATCAACGGTGTTCTTCGTGATCTCTGGACGGACCTAGCTGACGGCGATGTCGTTGAAGGTGTCTCAATCTCTTCACCTGAAGGTCTCGCGGTTCTTCGCCACTCCACCGCGCACGTCATGGCGCAGGCAGTGCAACAAGTATTTTCACAGACACGACTTGGAATCGGTCCACCGATCACAGATGGTTTCTATTACGACTTCGACCCACAAGAACCTTTCAATCCGGATGATCTCGAGAAGATTGAAAGTGCAATGCGCAAGATTGTTAAGGAAGGTCAGCGCTTTAAACGTCGCGTAACAACAGAGGCGGATGCTCTCAAAGAATTAGCGCACGAGCCGTACAAGTGCGAACTCATAGGACTCAAGGGTCCGCAAGGTGATGATGCAAGTGTTGAAGTGGGTGGGGGAGAACTCACTATTTATGACAATCTTGGGCGTGATGGTCAGCCTGTCTGGTCTGATCTCTGTCGCGGTCCGCACCTTCCATCGACAAAACACATTCCTGCATTTAAGTTGATGCGTAGCGCTGGTGCTTACTGGCGCGGCTCTGAAAAGAATCCAATGTTGCAGCGCATCTATGGAACTGCCTGGCCGTCACAAGATGAGCTCAACGCCTATCTTGAACTCTTAGCTGAAGCCGAAAAACGCGATCACCGTCGCCTTGGACAAGAGCTTGATTTGTTCTCATTCCCTGAAGAAATTGGTTCGGGACTTGCCGTCTTTCATCCCAAGGGTGGAATCATCCGTCGTGCAATGGAGGATTACTCTCGTAAGCGCCATGAAGATGAGGGTTATGAGTTTGTTTACTCTCCACACTTAACAAAGGCTGCGCTCTTCCAGAAGTCAGGTCACTTGGATTGGTATTCAGAAGGTATGTACCCGCCAATGATTATGGATGAAGAGCTTCACGAAGACGGTACTGTCAAACGTCCTGGCCAGCAGTACTACATGAAGCCGATGAACTGCCCTTTCCACAATTTAATTTTCCAATCACGAGGCCGTTCCTATCGCGAACTTCCATTACGTCTCTTCGAATTCGGAACTGTCTATCGTTATGAAAAATCCGGTGTCCTTCACGGTATTACTCGTGCGCGTGGATTCACTCAAGACGATGCGCACATTTACTGTACAAAAGATCAGATGCCTGGCGAGCTCGATTCGCTTCTGACCTTCGTTCTGAACTTGCTCCGTGATTATGGTCTCGAAGATTTTTATCTTGAGCTCTCAACCCGTAATCCTGAAAAGTCAGTAGGAGAAGATTCCGATTGGGAAGAAGCAACGGAGGCACTTCGCAAAGCTGCTCTCGCTCAAAATCTAGAACTCGTTCTCGATGAGGGTGGAGCGGCCTTCTACGGTCCCAAGATTTCAGTACAAGCTAAGGATGCAATTGGACGTACCTGGCAGATGTCTACTATTCAGGTGGACTTCCAGTTGCCACAGCGATTTGAGCTCGAATATGCAGCATCAGATGGAACTCGTCAACGCCCAGTAATGATTCACCGCGCACTCTTCGGTTCGATCGAGCGCTTCTTCGGTGTACTTACCGAGCATTACTCAGGAGCGTTCCCAGCATGGCTCGCACCAGTGCAGGCTATTGCTATTCCTGTTGCCGATACTTTCGCAGATTACATGTACGACGTTGTTGCACAGCTCAAGAAGGCTGGCATCCGTGCCGATATTGACGCCTCCGATGATCGTTTCCAAAAGAAGATTCGCAATGCTCAGTTGCAGAAGATTCCATTTATGCTGATTGCAGGCGAAGAAGATATGAAGGCCGGGGCAGTTTCATTCCGGTACCGCAACGGCGATCAGAAGAATGGCGTACCAATCGCAGCTGCAATTGCGGAGATTGCAAAGGTTGTTGCAGAGAGAACTCAGAACTAACCATGTCTGAGGATCTTAACGGCGGAGCAGGAATGCCAGATGGTTGGCAACGTCTCTGGGCTCCCCACCGCTTAGATTACTTACGCGGAGAGAATCGACCGCTCGACGGCAACGATGTGCAATGTCCTTTCTGTCGCATCCCAGGTCTCTCAGACGAAGAAGGATTGATCGTTGCACGCGGTGAACATGCCTATGTGGTCATGAATCTCTACCCATACAACCCTGGACACCTACTGGTATGTGCCTATCGCCATGTCGCAGACTTAACTGAGTTAACTCTTCAAGAGCGTCATGAGATCACCGATATGTCTGCGCATGCGATGCAAACAGTACGCAAAGTCTCCAATGCTGAAGGTTTTAATTTGGGAATGAACCAGGGTGCAATTTCTGGAGCTGGCGTTGCGGCGCATATTCATCAACATATTGTTCCGCGATGGTCAGGCGATGCGAACTTCATGCCGATAATTGGCAAGACTAAAGTTTTGCCACAACTCCTTACCGTAACGAGAGATGAATTAGCTGCCGCTTGGTAATTGCTTCAGGAAATCTTGCACAATATCTAGACCCATACCGTTAGCTGCATTGACTGGAATAGCGGGAAAGAGAATTCCCGCCGCAAAGGCTCCTTCTTCCATCTCAACCATTTGTTCGCGATACTCCTCTTGAAAATCTGCAACAAGTTCACGAAGTTCAGAATCACTCTCACCGATAGTTGGGGGATTTGTTGAGTAATCACGGGTAGATAAATCCTCTAACGAGATGGTTCCGACGGGAGAGCCATTCTCGCCATGCAGAACTAAATATGGAGTGACAAGAGGATCAAAGACTCGATTGCCTATCAACACTGCATCATCGAAGTCCATCTCCATGCCATCCAGCACGGTAACTATGACCATGCGCGGCGTCTGAAGTTCATCAAAACCATGCCAGAGCTCTATCGTCTGAGCATCAATTCCAGCGGATGGATTAATGGCGAATATTGCTACATCACACGCTGGATCGACTTCTTGAGATGCTGCTCCGCCGATAAGCTTCGCGAACTTTTCCGGTGTAGCACTGACATGCCCATAGATTTTGATGGATTTCATAGCGTCGTGGCTAGTTGAACTCATAGAGGTAACTCTACGATGTGGCTATGGTGAGTTCAGCATTGAAGCCCGCAATGAGTCGTGTGATTGAGCCCATCGCACGATTTGCTATTCGAGCGAAGATCACGCCGAATGCTGTCACCCTTATAGGTACCTTCGGAACCGTTCTCTCTGCAATCTACTTCTATCCCAAAGGCGAACTCTTTATCGGAACGCTGCTCATATCTTTCTTTGCTCTCAGTGACCTCTTCGATGGGGCGATAGCTCGTCTTTCAGAACATGGGGCAAGTGCATGGGGAGGTTTTCTCGATTCAACATGTGACCGCATCACCGATGCTGCCATCTTGGGTGCTCTTGCTGTGTATTGCATCGTGGAAGAGAACGATCTCTATCTTGTTGCGATAGCAGCAATCGTGACAGGGTTCCTTGTGCCGTATATCCGCGCCAAAGCCGAAGCATTTGGAATCGCCTGCACGGTTGGGATCGCTGAAAGAACAGAGCGCATCATCCTGGCTTTAACAGGAATCGGGTTCCATGGTTTAGGTGTTCCGTTCATTCTCGCAATTACGCTCTGGTTGCTTTTTGGGCTCAGCGTTATCACCGTCATTCAACGCATTATGGTTGTGCGCAGAGGTCTTGCTCAGTGAAGGAAGAGATTTCTTATCTCGCTTATTTGGCAGGGTGGAAGATTGTTGGGTGGCTTCCAGAGAAGACCGCTTACTCTCTCTTCTTGCGCATCGCGCATTACATGTATGGCAAGAATGGTAAAAGCGTTCGCAGACTTCGAAGAAATTTCTCAATCGTCCGCCCGAATCTCTCACCAGAAGAGCTAGAGAATCTCGTTATTAACGGACTAGAAAGTTATATGCGTTATTGGTGTGACACCTTCCGAATTCACACTTGGAGCTCATCTCGAATTCATAACACTGTTACTACAACCAACGACCAGCTTCTTCTAGATCCTATGAAGAACGGCAAGGGTGTAGTTGTTGCCCTCCCGCATTCCGGTAACTGGGATCACGCTGGTGCGTACTTCTGTCAAGAGGGAATCCCACTGGTCACTGTTGCTGAGATTCTTAGGCCTAAAAAATTGTTTGAGAAGTTCCTGCATTATCGCCAGCAGATGGGTTTCGAAGTACTGGGTTTAGATTCAAGAGCTTTTGTCACTCTCATTAAGCGGGCGCGGGAAAAGCGATTGATTGCTCTCGTCGCGGATAGGGATCTCTCTTCATCAGGCGTTGAAGTTCGCTTCTTCGGAAAAACAGCAAAGATGCCGGCAGGTCCTGCGGTACTCGCTATCAAAGAGGAGATTCCTCTCGTTGTTGCTCACGTTTCATATACACCTGAAGGAATCCACATCGACTTCCATGAGGTTGTTCCACCGTCTGATGGCGACGAAGAAGATCGCATTCAGGAGACAGTCCAGAGGATTGCGAGTACCTTTGAGAGAGGTATTACGGAACATCTAGAGGACTGGCATATGTTGCAAAGAATCTGGATTGACGAAGGAACTTACTCATGACTTTCGAACGTAAACGTATTGGGATTGTCTGTCCATACGGTTGGGATACACCAGGGGGAGTTCAAGCACATATCGCAGATCTTGCTACCTATCTCATCTCACAAGGCCATTTTGTATCCGTCTTAGCGCCTACTTCAGATGAAGATGGACTTCCTGATTACGTCGTCAATGCTGGAAAGCCTATTTCTATTCCTTATAACGGCGCCGTTGCTCGCATCCTCTTCGGTCCCATCGCGTTCGCACGTGTGCGTCAATGGATTGCGCAAGGAGAGTTTGATCTCCTTCATCTCCATGAACCTGCGATTCCCTCCATCTCGCTTCTCGCGTGTTTTGCTGCAGAAGGCCCACTTGTCGGAACCTTCCATGCCTCGGCTAAGAGGCAGAAGGCAATCTTTGCTATCGGTCCAATTCTCGAGCCTGTCATCGAAAAGCTCACCGCCCGCATCGCTGTGAGTGAAGCAGCGCGAGCTACGCTCACCGAACATTTAGAGACAGATGCTGTAGTCGTCCCTAATGGCATCTATGCGAGTAGGCTCGCATCAGGTCACATCAATCCTGAATGGACAGGAAACACCATTGGTTTCATCGGACGCTTTGCTGAACCGCGCAAGGGTCTCGCTGTTCTCGTTCAAGCTCTTCCATCAGTGATAGCTGAAATACCTGATGCCCGCGTTCTTGTTGCAGGACCAGGCGATGCAGCTGAATTCCTCGAGACAGTTCCGCAGAATCTTCGCCATCGATTTACATTTCTTGGTCGCATCACAGAGAAAGAGAAAGCAGACTTCCTCCATTCCATCGGTCTCTATGTTGCGCCAAATACGGGAGGCGAGTCCTTTGGAATTATCCTGGCCGAAGCACTCGCCGGAGGGGCAGCGGTGATTGCAAGTGATATTCCCGCCTTCCAGGCACTCCTCGGAGATGGTCATTACGGATCACTCTTTACATCTGAAGATTCTCAATCGCTGGCAAAGTCCATCGTGACGATTCTCAAAGATTCGCATATGCGTGAGAAGTTCCGAAGCGATGGCAAGATTTATGCTCAGAGTTTTGATTGGGATGTTGTTGCAGAGAGAATCTATGACGTATATGAAATGGCAATGGTTGGGCTCGGCAAAGTCACGCTCTCTTCAGAGAACCGTGGTTGGAACAAGTTCTTAGGAAAGTAAATGAATTTCACATCTCTTTCGATTCTTTTCGTGGTTGCTATCTTCGCGTGGTACCTCAGTTTCCTCGCTACACGACTTGACCGTCTTCATCACCGGGTTGAGACCAGCTGGGCTAACCTCGATGGGTTACTGCAGCGACGCGCCGCCATTGCAATTGAAATCGCACGGTCTGAGATAGCAGATCCTGCTTCGAGCTTGCTCCTCACCTTTGCTGCGCATCAAGCGCGCGAGGCAAGCGTCAAAGATCGATCTCAGGCGGAGACTGGACTATCTGGTGCTTTGGGAATTCTTCTGGAGACATCAGTGGGAGAGCACGGAGCTATCGAGACAGATCTCTTACGTGAACTCAGCGAGCTTAACGAGAAGATTAAAGTTGCTATCTCTCTCCATGTTGAATCGGTACATCGCACACGATTGATTCGTTCACGTTGGCTAATTCGTACCTTCAAATTAGCTGGGCGCGCCCCACTGCCAGTCACCTATGAGTTCGAAGCAGATGTTCTTTAAAAGAATATTCGGCGCGATTTCGGTGGCGATATTGTGTCTTGCAATTTTCGCATTCTTCCCATCGACCTCACTCCATATCTCATCGTTAGAAAGTGGTCCCGTTTCACCGTTGACTGGTGTGGCAGGGGAGGCTGGACCAGTCCTTGTTGTGAAATTGGACGACACTACTTTTGCCCATCCTCAGGTTGGACTTCGAAGTGCAGATCTTGTCTACATCGAGCAAGTTGAAGGCGGGTTGACTCGATTAGCAGCAGTATTCTCTTCGAAGATTCCTTCATTGGTAGGTCCAGTGAGATCTGCACGCATATCCGACATTGAGCTCCTTTCTCAATATGGAAAAATTGGATTCGCTTTTAGCGGCGCCCAGAGACTTCTTCTGCCAGAGATAGCGAAAGCAAACCTCTTTGATGTCGGTGCCAATAAGTTTGGTCCAAAGTTCTATTCCAATGATCCGGCCCGAATCACACCCTATGCAATGATGTTGAAAGCTCCTGATTTAATGACAGAGGCCGTTGCTCGAGAAATGCATTTCGCTCATGCATCGCCCATGGGTTGGACTTTTGGAGATGCTGCGCCGACGCTAAAAAAGATCGAGAGCGCACACATCTCTTGGCCTGCCAGTAGCTACGACGTTACCTGGTCTGTTGATGAAGATCGATGGCTACTGACCCATAATGGAAAGCAAGATGTTGATGACACCGGTTATGTGCTCGGACCTTCAACTTTTGTTGTGCAGATAGTCTCTATTACAGATTCGATCTTTCACGACAAGGTCGGGGGAGTAACTCCATTCTCGGCCACCGTGGGTGAGGGAAGTTGCTACCTATTGCGAGACGGCGGCTATATCCCTTGCACCTGGCGCAGAAATACCCCGGAGAGCGGCACAACCTTCTATGACTTGAATGGTTCGGAAATTTCTTTCGCTCGCGGCCAAATTTGGTTTGCATTGACGGCGAAAGAGCCCGCATTTACCCTGCAAGATGCAACAACTTCTGCCACCAAGTAGACTTCTGAGCCTGAACACTCGAAGTTCATTACATTCGTTCCAAAGGGGTCATTTCAATGTCTGAAGCAACAGGTACAGCACGCGTCAAGCGCGGAATGGCAGAGATGCTCAAGGGCGGCGTCATCATGGATGTTGTCAATGCTGACCAAGCAAAGATTGCAGAAGAAGCCGGCGCATGTGCAGTAATGGCGCTCGAACGCGTACCTGCCGATATTCGCGCCCAAGGCGGAGTTGCACGTATGTCAGATCCTGACATGATTGAAAAGATTCAGGCTGCAGTTTCAATCCCCGTTATGGCAAAGGTTCGCATCGGCCACTTTGTTGAAGCGCAAATCATCCAAAGCCTCGGCGTTGATTACATCGATGAATCAGAAGTTCTTACACCAACTGATTATGAGAACCATGTCGATAAGTGGAAGTTCACAGTTCCCTTCGTTTGTGGTGCAACCAATCTCGGTGAGGCGCTTCGTCGCATCAACGAAGGAGCGGCAATGATTCGCTCAAAGGGCGAAGCTGGTACTGGAGATGTATCTAATGCGATGACACATATGCGCAAGATTGGTGGAGAGATCCGCCGCCTTACAGCAATGCGCGAAGATGAGCTCTACGTTGCTGCGAAAGAGATGCAAGCGCCATTTGCGCTCGTGCAAGAAGTTGCTCAGACTGGAAAGCTTCCAGTTGTTCTCTTCACGGCAGGCGGAATCGCAACACCAGCGGATGCTGCACTTATGATGCAGATGGGCGCAGATGGAGTCTTTATCGGTTCCGGAATCTTTAAATCTGGAAATCCAGCACAACGTGCTGCTGCATGTGTGAAAGCGACTACCTTTTTTGATGATCCAAAGGTTCTCGCAGAAGTTTCACGTGGTCTCGGTGATGCAATGGTGGGTATCAACGTCTCTGATATTCCAGCACCACACCGTCTCGCTGAGCGCGGCTGGTAACTTCTTTTCTCCATGAAGATAGGTGTTCTCGCTCTTCAGGGAGATTTCCGCGAACACATGACCAGTTGCATTCAAGCTGGGCATTCGTCTGTAGCAATTCGTCGGAAATCTGAGCTGGAAGATATTGACGCGCTCATACTTCCTGGTGGAGAGTCAACGACAATTGCGCTGCTAGCAAAAAGTTATGACCTTTTTCAGCCAATCAGAGAGAAAATTTCCGAAGGACTTCCTGTCTATGGTTCATGCGCAGGGATGATTCTTCTTGCAGATCGAATACTCGATGGTGCTCCAGGGCAAGAGACATTCGGTGGCATCAATATGACGGTACGTCGAAATGCTTTCGGGCGACAGGTTGAATCTTTCGAAGGAGAGATTGATTTTAAGGGCGAGAAGATCAACGGAGTATTCATCCGCGCTCCTTGGGTAGAGGAAGTTTCATCTGATGTTGAGGTGCTTTCAACTGCTGCCGGGCATCCCGTGGCCGTTCGTCAGGGAAAGCTCTTTGCGACCAGCTTTCACCCAGAACTGACTGGCGACTTACGAATCCACCAGTATTTTTTTGAAGAGATTTGCCGCTAACCGCTACTCTTACTCCATCTGGTAAGCACAATGTTGAGGTGAATCATGTCAGGCCATTCCAAATGGGCAACAACAAAGCATAAGAAGGCTGTCATTGATAGCCGCCGGGCA
Organism: Candidatus Planktophila sp.; assembly: GCF_046070465.1. Lineage (GTDB taxonomy): Bacteria > Actinomycetota > Actinomycetes > Nanopelagicales > Nanopelagicaceae > Planktophila. The sequence goes on from NZ_JBJTMK010000142.1 coordinate 8,943, forward strand.
AAGAACTTCGCCAAGCTGATTAAAGCGATTGAAGTGGCAGCGCGCAATGGTGGTCCTGATGTCGATGGAAACCCAACACTCTTCGATGCGATTGCCAAGGCCAAGAAGAACTCAATGCCTGCAGATAATATTGATCGCGCGGTTAAGCGCGGTGCTGGCCTTGAATCCGGTGGTGCAGATTGGCAGACCATCATGTACGAGGGTTATGGTCCCAATGGCGTTGCCATCATGATTGAGTGTCTCTCCGACAACCGCAATCGCGCTGCCTCTGAAGTACGTGTTGCTGTCACTCGTAACGGCGGATCGATGGCAGATCCAGGATCTGTTGCTTATCTCTTCAATCGCAAAGGCGTCATCATCGTGAATAAGGCTGCGGGAGTGACAGAGGATTCGATTCTTGAAGCCGCACTTGAGGCGGGGGTCGAAGAAGTTAACGATCTCGGCGAATCTTTCGAAGTTGTCTGCGAAGCATCTGATCTCGTAGCAGCTCGTACAGCACTTCAAGCCGCTGGAATCGATTACGAGTCTGCTGACTCCTCTTTCTTGCCGTCCATGAGTATTCCGCTCGACGCAGAGGGAGCGAAGAAAGTCTTTGAACTCATCGATGCAATTGAAGAGCTTGACGATGTGCAGAACGTGTTCGCTAATTTCGATGTATCTGATGAGGTAATGGCGAGCCTTTGAAAATCATCATGGGTATCGACCCTGGCTTAACTCGATGTGGTGTCGGAGTTATTGGCCAGAAGAACGCCCGTGAACTTTCATTGGTTGAAGTTGGAGTTATTGTGACTCCCATCGACGATCCACTAGAACTTCGTCTGCTCGGTATCGAGCGCGAGATTGAGTCGTGGATTGAGCGCACTTCACCCAATGTCATCGCAGTGGAGCGAGTCTTTGCTCAACACAATGTGCGTACCGTCATGGGAACCGGGCAAGCTGCTGGTATCGCACTTTTGATTGCTGCACGTCGTGGAATTCCTGTTGCAATGCACACCCCATCGGAAGTAAAAGCTGCTGTCACTGGCTCCGGTCGCGCAGGCAAAGTTCAGGTCGCAGGGATGGTAAAGAGAATTCTCAATTTGGAAGTAATACCAAAGCCGGTAGATGCGACAGACTCGCTTGCACTTGCAATCACTCACGCATGGCGGGGAGAAGGAACTTCGCGACTGGCCTCTGCAGCCAAGGCCGAGAAGGAGCGCCTTGCTAAGCTGAGGTCATCATGATTGCCCAGCTGACAGGAACCGTACGACACCTGACTACCGAGAAAGTAATTCTCGAAGTTGGGGGAGTCGGGTATTTGATTTCCATTACGCCTCGAACTTCGATGCAAATTGCCATGGGCGCCATAGCTACGCTCAACACTTCGCTTGTAGTCCGCGAAGATTCTTTAACTCTGTTTGGTTTCCTCGATATGCGCGATCGCGATATCTACGAGACTCTTCAGAGTGTTTCAGGAATTGGACCTAAGGTCGCATTGGCTATCACGGGTGCGATGACCCCAGATGATTTAGCTCATGCAATCGCATCGGACGATATTGCAGCTATCGAGAAGGTTCCCGGAATTGGTCGTAAAGGTGCGCAACGGTTAATTCTTGAACTCAAGGGCAAATTAGTGACAGATTCCTTAGCGCCACAACTTTCCACTCATTCTGCGGTGAGAGATCAGCTCATTGCAGCCCTTACCGGCCTCGGTTTCTCTGCCAAAGAGTCTGATATAGCAATCAACAACACTCTTTCGCAACTATCTGAAAACGGTACAAATCCATCCGATGTTGGAGTTGCAGAGCTTTTGAAGCTGACATTACAGAGTGGCAAAAGATGACCGAACGCATCGTGAGCCCCGAAGTTTCCACCTCTGAAGAGTCAACCGCAGAGCTCGCTCTACGTCCTAAATCTCTCGATGAGTTTGTTGGACAACATCGTGTTCGTGAACAGTTAAGCGTTCTCCTGACCGCCGCAAAGTCGCGCGGTGCATCAGCCGATCACATTCTCTTATCGGGTCCACCTGGTTTAGGTAAGACAACGCTTGCAATGATTCTCGCGGGTGAGATGGGCGCACCTATTCGCATCTCAAGTGGACCCGCTATCACGCATGCAGGAGATCTTGCTGCAATTCTTTCTTCACTCGTGGAAGGAGAGATTCTCTTCCTCGATGAGATCCACCGGCTCTCACGTCCAGCCGAAGAACTCCTCTATATGGCGATGGAAGATTTCCGGGTTGATGTCATTGTTGGTAAAGGCCCAGGTGCAACCTCTATTCCGTTGCAACTTCCGCATTTCACGTTGGTCGGTGCCACTACTCGTGCAGGGTTGCTGCCATCACCTTTACGAGATCGTTTTGGATTTACTGCCCATCTGGATTATTACGAGAGCGAAGAGCTTGAAAAGGTAATTGCGCGAAGTGCGCAACTGCTCAAAGTTTCCATTGATGGCGCAGCTATCGCAGAGATTGCAGGTCGCTCACGCGGAACGCCACGAATCGCCAATCGCCTCCTACGTCGAGTACGTGACCTCGCTCAAGTTTCCGGCAGCAGCGCCCTGACCCACGGACATGCCCTTAACGCTCTGACGATTTATGAGGTCGATGAAAAGGGTCTCGATCGATTAGATCGCTCCGTACTGCTGGCCCTCATCGACCGATTTAATGGAGGTCCGGTGGGGCTTTCGACCTTGGCGATAGCCGTGGGTGAAGAGGTCGAGACTGTTGAAGCGGTCGCAGAACCATTCCTGGTGCGTCATGGCCTCATGGCTCGCACTCCTCGAGGACGTATTGCGACCCCTGCTGGTTATGCGCATGTGGGACGAACACCACCTGCCTCTTTAGCGACTCTTTTCGACACCTCGACGCAGTAGCACCTAGACTCTGCCCTTATGTCCACACCTACAAAAGCAGGTAAGAGCACAGGACGCCCAGCGCGCGCCTTGGCATTTCTTGCCCTCATTCTCGTCGCCCTGACTGCGACAGCCCTTCTTCAGGGAGCAACCTCAGTCCGTCTCGGTCTCGATCTTCGTGGAGGTACAAGCGTCACGCTTCAGCCTCGCGCCTCCAATGACTCTAATAAGGTCACATCAGAGGCTATTGATCAGGCGGTCTCGATTATTCGCCAACGTGTTAATTCACTCGGTGTTGCAGAATCTGAAGTGACAGCACAGGGAAGTGGAGCCAATCGTCAGATTGTTATCTCTGTTCCGGGTGACTCAGGTCGACGTGTGGTCGATCTCGTTGGTCAGACAGCAGAACTTCGTTTCCGTCAGGTACTGGCAACGGCTGCAGGAACCGGTGCAGCGGGTACGGATGCAGCGACTCCAGCATCTGGCGTCAGTGCAGATATCAATGCAAAGTTTGCAGCACTGGATTGCACCAATGTTGCAAATCTTCAGGGCACAGGTGCTGATGCTCCGACGGACACCATCGTGGCATGTGATCGAACTGGAACATCAAAGTTCATCCTTGCTCCCGCTGAGGTACTAGGTCGCCAAGTTTCAAAGGCCGCAGCTGGAATTGATACTCAGGCAGGAAACGTCTGGACTGTTTCACTCACATTTAATGGTGAAGGCACCAAGGCCTTTGGAGCCCTTACTTCGCGTGTCACTTCACTCGCCTCACCTCAAAATCAGGTTGCAATCGTTCTCGATGGATTGGTTGTCTCTGCGCCATCAATTAACGAAGCCATTCCCTCTGGAAATGCACAAATTACCGGCAACTTCTCTCAAACCGAGGCACAAGATCTTGCAAATGTACTGAAGTACGGTGCACTTCCACTGGCCTTCGATCGCGGTGAGGTACAACAAGTTTCTCCAACGCTAGGTGCCGATCAGCTACATGCAGGTCTGTTAGCAGGAGCTCTAGGTCTGCTCCTCGTCTTCCTCTTCTCGCTTATCTACTACCGCGCACTTGGTTTGGTGACAGTGGGTTCCTTGCTTGTCGCAGGCGCCCTTCTCTACTTAACCTTCCTCGTACTTGGCGAAGCAGTCGGATTCACACTAACTCTGGCAGGAATTGCTGGAGCAATCGTTTCCATTGGTATTACTGCAGACTCATTCATCGTCTACTTCGAGCGTGTGCGCGATGAGGCTCGTGAAGGTCGCTCCCTTCGCTCTGCAGTGGAATCTGGCTGGGCACGTGCTCGCCACACCATCATCGTTGCGGACATGATCTCAGTACTTGCAGCGGTATTGCTCTACTTCTTCGCAGTCGGCGGTGTCCGTGGCTTCGCTTTCACGCTCGGCCTCACAACTTTGATCGACCTCTTGGTCGTCTTTATCTTTACCAAGCCAATTGTTTCGATTTTGGCAAAGGTGAAGTTCTTCGCTTCAGGTCATCCACTCTCTGGCTTCTCAGCTAAGAGCATCGGTTCCAAGAATCAAATCACACAGCATGTTTCAGCAGAAGGCGTGGAGGGTTAATCAGATGGCTCAACTATCAGGACTCGGAAGCCGTCTCTACTCTGGCGAGACATCTTTCAATATCATTGGTAATCGCAAGCGTTGGTATTCAATCTCTGCGGTCTTCATTCTTATCTCAATTGTTGCTCTCTTTGTTCAGGGCCTGCATCTTGGTATCGAGTTCAAGGGTGGTTCTTCCTATACAGTCAATAAGACAGGAATCTCTGTAGAAGAAGCTCGCAAAACTATTGAAGCAACTGGCATTCCGGGTGAGGTAATCGTTCAGAAGATTGGCGACTCTAAGATTCGCATTCAAACTGGTAACTTAACTTCTGCTCAATCTTCATCGATTCAAGATGCTTTAGCGGCGAAATTCTCTGTATCAGTTGAATCAATTGATACTCAGATTGTTGGACCATCATGGGGTAAGGAAATTACCAAGAAGGCTCTCTATGGCCTTATCGCATTCTTGCTCGCTGTAATGCTCTTCCTTGCTATGGCCTTTGAACCAAAGATGGCAATTGCAGCTATTGTCGCCGTAGTTCACGATGTATTCATCACAGTCGGTATCTATGCAGTAGTTGGTTTCGATGTGACACCTGCTACCGTCATCGGCTTTCTCACAATTCTTGGATACTCGCTCTACGACACAGTGGTTGTCTTCGACAAGGTTCGTGAGAATACAAAGTCAATTGCAGCATCAGGTAAGAGCACATATTCGGATGCAGCTAACCTTGCGGTCAACCAGACACTTGTTCGCTCCGCTAATACTTCGATTATTGCGCTTCTCCCAGTAGGAGCCATTCTCTTTGTTGGTGCCGGGCTCCTTGGCGCTGGAACACTGAAGGATCTCTCGCTCGCCCTCTTCCTTGGCCTCGCTGTTGGTACATATTCGTCTGTATTTATCGCACCTCCATTCCTTGCAGAACTGCGCGAGAAGGAGCCTGCCATGATTGCTCTTCGCAAGCGGGTAGAAGCTCGTGGGGGAGCAGCGCCTGTTGCTTCTGAGGTTCGCGCAGTTCGTCCATCAACTGGCCGCGGTCCACGTAATCAACCAAAGCGCAAGGGTCGCAAGTAACCCTTCACTTCACATGGCAGACATATCTCTGATTGAGCCACTCCTTGGATCTCTCCGAGAGCACTATGAAAACGTCAACGAAGAACTCGTTCGTCGCGCTTTTGAAGTGGCCAATAGAGCTCATGAAGGTCAGGTTCGTAAATCCGGCGAGGAGTACATCACTCACCCTGTCGCTGTTTCTGAGATTCTGGCTGAGTTAGGTCTTAATACAACGACGGTTGTAGCTTCCCTTCTTCATGACACCGTCGAAGATACTCCTTATTCACTGGATCAACTTCGTTCTGATTTTGGTGATGAAGTAGCAAACCTTGTTGATGGAGTGACAAAGCTCGACAAACTTACCTATGGTCCAACTGCCGAAGCAGAGACTGTTCGCAAAATGGTTATTGCAATGTCTCGCGATATTCGAGTACTCGTCATCAAATTAGCTGACCGAGTTCATAATGCGCGTACATGGGGTTTTGTCTCATCCGAAAGCGCAACACGCAAAGCTCGAGAGACTTTAGATATCTATGCTCCGCTTGCACATCGCCTGGGTATGAATGCCATTAAATGGGAGCTCGAGGACCTCAGCTTTGCCGTCATTGAGCCCAAAAAGTATGAAGAGATTACTCGTCTGGTTGCAGAGCGTTCACCATCACGCGATGCCCTCACCGCTGAGGTTATCTCTGCAGTGCAAGAGGATTTGGCAAAAGACGGAATCGAATCAACTGTTACAGGACGAAAGAAGCATTTCTACTCCGTCTACCAGAAGATGGTTGTGCGTGGCCGTGACTTCACTGACATCTATGACCTTGTCGGTATTCGCGTACTCGTTAATGATGTGAAAGATTGCTACGCAGTACTTGGTTCAATCCATGCACGGTGGAGTCCAATACCCGGTCGTTTTAAAGATTACATTGCAATGCCAAAGTTCAATCTCTATCAGTCGTTGCATACGACTGTTATTGGTCCTAACGGTAAG
>NZ_JBJTMK010000143.1:0-4154 GCF_046070465.1 Candidatus Planktophila sp.
CCTGCTACTAATCCATTCTTATCTAATACAAGAGTTGTGGGGATGGCATTTGCTGGAAGGGACTTACTAAATCCAATAAGAACAGAGTCATCAATCAGAGTTGGATATGGGCTCTTATTCTTGCGCACAAATGCCTCTGCATTGACCGGGTTATCTCTCGTCAAAATGCCGAGAAAGTTGACCTCCGGATATTGATTGGCGAGCGCAGAGAGTGTTGGCTCTTCTGCGCGACACGGTGAGCACCAGGAAGCCCACACATTGACGACTGCAATCGCATTCTTCGGCAGGGAATATTGGCTACCGAGTAGCGTCATACCTTTGAGATCTGGCGCTGCAATTCGATCTTTAACTGCGATATAAGAAGTTGCTCCATTGCCTGCGACAAAACTTTCCTCCGCAGTAGTTACCCCTGAATTTCCGCAACCGGAGAGAAGCAAGAGTGCAGCAAGTGCAGCGCCAAGCTTCTTCATATTGATTTCCTTACTTCTTTGGGAGCAGATGTGCAGCAGGCTCTGAATAGGAAGTTCCGCTGATGAGTCCTTCATCGTCAAAGTGGATTGAAGTGACCGAAGCCAAAGTGCATTCGCGCTTACGGGGATCGTGAATCAGTCGACGACCCTCAATTGCGCTTCGCAAAATCCAAATTGGCAGCTGATGTGAAACGACAATTGCATCTTTATCGCCTGCAGCTTTCTTTGCATCAAATACCGCTTCCAACATGCGATTGATCTGCTCTTCATACGGCTCGCCCCAAGAAGGCTTCCAAGGGTTATACAAATATCTCCATGCAGATGGGTGCTTGAGAACTCCATCACCAATACCAAATGGCTTACCTTCAAATATATTTGCTGCTTCGATTAATCGTTCATCGGTATGTATTCCGATTGAATGTGCCTTAGCGATTGGTGCTGCAGTCTCTTGAGCACGTTGCAATGGTGAGACATGCAGTGCACCGAGATTGATCGCCTTCGACCACTCACCGAGAGCTTGCGCCATCTCTTGCCCACGCGCTGATAAGCGCCATCCTGGTTGGCGGCCGTAGAGAATCTTCTGAGGATTTTCAACCTCGCCATGGCGAACAACATGCACCGTAGAACTCATGAGCTAAGCATAAAGCGTGAAGTCGAAGCCCTTTCTCACTCAGCAATCGCTAAGGTTGGGACATGGCGCTCAAACCCACTCGTGCTGCCTTCTTTGATGTAGATAACACCCTCGTTCGTGGGTCCACTCTCTACTTTCTCGGAAGAGGTATGTATCAACGAGGTTATTTCACAAAAGCTGATATCTCGCGCTTTGTTGTCGCCAATCTCCGTTTCCGAATGACCGGAATGGAGAAGCAAGAGGTCATTGAAAGATTCCAGAAAGCTGCGACGGATTTTGTTGGCGGTCACCACGTGAGTGACATCCTCGCTCTTGGTGAAGAGATTTACGACGAATATGTTTCACCAAAATTATGGGAGCGCACATGTGAAATTGCACGAGGACATCTCGCACGAGGTGAAGATGTCTGGCTCGTAACAGCTGCGCCGCAAGATATGGCCGAGATCATCGCCAACCGACTTGGATTTACTGGAGCCGTTGGTAGCAAGGTAATTATTAAGGATGGAATCTATACCGGCGAGCTCGATGGAAAACTTCTTCATGGCACAGAGAAGGCAGTTGCAATTCGCGCACTTGCAGAGGTAAATGGTTACGACCTCAATGAGTGTTACTCATATTCAGATAGCCATAACGATCTTCCGCTTCTCACCGCAGTTGGAAATCCATCCGCAATCAATCCTGATGCCATTCTTCGCATCAAGGCTCTCGCTGAAGGTTGGCCAGTCCATGACTTCCGTCGAGCCCGCCACCTCAATCGCTTACTGGGTCCTGCAGTAAGTCGCCTCGCAGCCCTTGCTGCCTTGCTTGTTCCACGCAAGCACCGCTAACTCAATTCGCCCCGCAAGGCCATACCCCGCTAATGTAGGCAGGTTATGGAAATTCGCTCTTACGCCGATTACCTGCGCTCACTCAGTGATGACGCGTTGATTGCGCTTTTCGAAAGTAGAAGTGATCTGACCTCGCCTGTTCCTTCGGATATCGCAAGTCTTGCGGTGCGAGCATCTTCAATTCCATCGCTCGTGCGCGCAATCGATTCCCTCAATAAGTGGCAGTTGCAGGTGCTCGAAGCAGCAGCAGTATTAACAGAGCCATTTACTGAGAAAGAGCTACTTCAGCACACTGATAAAACAGCCAAGTTTGCTATCGCAGCTCTTGTAGATCGCGCACTTATCTATTTAGGGCACGACGGTTACCGCATACCTAATAATGTTCGTGAAGTTCTTGGCAATGAAATAGCAGGGCTCGGAACTCCGGCAATGCAGAAGTTAAAGTTAAAAGATTTGGAGAACGCTCCTGCTGCATCAAAGAAAGTTCTTGATGCGATGGTGTGGGGTCCTCCTCGAGGCGCAGTTGCAGATGTCAAGAAACCAAATCCTGGTTTGAAATGGTTGATGGATCAAGGTTTCGTATCGCCAGTAAATCAGCAGACAGTTGTTCTCCATCGTGAAGTTGCACTAGCCCTTCGTGGCAATAAAGTGCACCGTGAGCTCCTTATAACTCAGCCTGCAATCGAAGGTCGCACCGTTGATCAAAAGAACTTACAGCTTGCCGCAATTGCAAACATCACTACCTTTCTCCGCTGGACTGAAGAAGTACTGAACTTCTGGAGTCAAGAGCCTGCAACAGCGCTCAAGGCAGGGGGAATCGGTGTTCGCGATTTGCGTGATCTCTCCCAGCACCTAGGAGTTGAGACAGAGTGTGCGTCATTCGTAATTGAAGTGGCTTACATCTCCGGTCTTGTGACCATCGATCCCGATGATCGAGTACTTCCGACACATCAATTTGATATTTGGCTTGCGCAACCTGCAGCAGTGAAATGGGAGAACTTGGTCTCCGCATGGTTGATTACATCTCGCCTCAGCGGATTAGCAGCAGCGCCAATGGGGCCAGAGCTCGATCGCAGCACGGCAGCTCCCATTCGCAGAAAAGTTTTAACTCTTCTAGATGAGTCTTCACCTGTTGCACCAACACTTGAATCACTTCGTGCGGCTACTCAGTGGAATCTTCCCTATCGACGTACAGGTGGAATTCCAGCCGAATACATCGAATGGATTGCGCGTGAAGCCGAATGGCTGGGTATCACAGGGCAAGGTGCGCTATCTCCTTATGGTGCACTGCTTTTAGCTGGTGATGCACTTGAAGTTATCGATAGCGATCTTCCAGCAACTGTCGATCACATCTTGATTCAGAGCGATAACACTGCAATTGCTCCAGGACCGCTAGAGCATGAAATTTCACAAGAACTCGATCTCATCGCAGATATCGAATCTCGTGGCGCGGCAACAGTTTTCCGATTCTCCGAAAGTTCCCTGCGTCGTGGACTTGACCACGGTCGAACCGGCGACGAAATTCTTGTCTTTTTAAAGAAGACTTCTAAAACGCCTGTGCCCCAACCTCTTGAGTACCTCATCGGAGATATTTCTAAGAAGCACGGAAAGTTGCGAGTTGGAATTGCCTCATCCTTTATTCGTTGCGAAGACACTGCCCTCATCACACAGATTCTTCGCGACAAAAAAGTTGAATCACTGGGATTGCGGCGTATTGCACCTGAGGTGATGATCTGTACTCACGATGCACATGATGCGATGCAGGTTCTGCGTGATGCTGGGTATCTACCGGCTGGCGAAGATTCTCAAGGGCTCTTACTGAGTGGGCCACGTGTCCAACGTGCACAGACGAAAGCTCGTCCTCCACGCATTATTGGTGAATTCGAACAACCGGAGCGAGCGCTACTTGAGATTGCAGTTCGCACGATTCGCACCGGAGAGAAATCATCTGCGAAACAGAGCACCCTTCGAGATATTTCTCAGGAGGCACTTGGAAGTCTTCCGCGCACCACTGCCAATGAAACTTTGGACCTTCTGACCAAGCATCTGAAAGAGAGCCCGACAAAATCGCTCTCTATTGGTTATGCCGATAACAATGGTCTTGTCTCGCACCGCATTATTGATCCACTCAAGATTTCAGCTGGTTCATTGATGGCTCGAGATCACGCCACTGGCGAGGTTCTCACCTTCAGAATTCCGCGTATTACGGGGGTTGCAACCTTATGA